>CAMZLW010000047.1 GCA_947311785.1 uncultured Ignavibacteriales bacterium
CTGATGTTCATCTCGTTGAAAATGAAATGAGAGATTTGATTGATTGGACAAATGACCAATTTAAGAAAAAAGAAATACATCCTTTAATAATAACAGCAAACTTTGTTTATGAGTTTCTCTCAATTCACCCATTTCAAGATGGTAATGGAAGATTATCTCGCCTTATAACCACACTTATTTTATTGCAACAAGATTATATGTTTATTCAATATGTTTCGTTCGAAAACTTGATAGAAAAAACAAAGAAAGAATATTATCAAGCATTAATGGAAGGACGAAAGAACAGGAACAAAGAGAATGAAAGTATCTCAAAATGGGTTTTGTATTTCCTTGACAAGTTAAATATTCTGACACAAAGGCTCGATGCAAAATATGATATTTTTAAATCAAAAGGCGGATATTTAAATGAAAGACAAAAAGAGATAAAAGAATATCTAAAAGAAAACCAACCTTTGAAAATATCGGATTTAGCAAAAAGGTTTGAAAATATAAATATCAATACAATAAAAAAAGACTTGCAGTATATGAAAAAGGAACAAATAATTACAAGCGTTGGAAAAGGGAAAGGAACAGTATATATAATTGAAAAAGATAAATAACGAACACCCAACAATGTATATAAAAAATTGCAAAAGTGCCATACTGCCACGACACAGGTAGGCACAGTATTATTTGCTACGATAACTAGAACTCAGCCAAATAATCCAAACTATTTTTCTACTTCAAACGAAAGGCAACATTTTAGTTTACCACACGGTCCACTATGTTTTGAAAGGAACGAAGTTAAATTTTGATCGTGAGCAACCTTTGTTGTAACCTTTTTGAAGTTAGTTATAAAACTTGTACAACAATATTCTCTACCGCACGAGCCAACTCCACCAATAAGTTTTGCTTCGTCGCGAACACCAATTTGGCGTAATTCAATGCGAGTTCTAAACTCGGTTGCAAGTTCTTTTACAAGTTTTCTAAAGTCAACACGACCATCTGCTGTGTAGTAAAAGTAAAGTTTTCTCCTATCAAATTGGTAATGAAGGTTTACCAATTTCATTTCTAATTTATTGCTTGCTATAGATTTTAGAAAAAACTTTTTGGCAATTACTTCATCTGCTAAGTTGGTTTCATATTTTTTATAATCGTTTTCGTCTAACTTCTTTATTACTTTAGGAAGTTCTTCGTTTGCCAAACCTAATCGTTGGCGTTTAAATTTAGCAACTTTATTAGTTTCAGTAACAACTGCAATTTCAGTACCTTCAGCAATTTTAACTAAAATCATATCATCTTTCTGCAAAACAAAATTACTATTTTCAATTTGGCAGAAATGTTTACCAAGTAATCCCTTGCTGTTAGCCTCAACAATATTTCTTTCATCTACTGGTGTTTCTTTCGATAAATTGATATCGCAAGTTTCACACAAGTTTTTATCCAAATTTAGTTTTTGTAAATCGGATATAATTTTTTCTTTATAAAAATTATTGTATGTTACTTCTATGTTGGGGTCTTCTGCAGAAAGCTCACTATTTTTAATGAATGATAAATCTATATTATGCATTAACTAATTACCTTTTTGATATAGCTGATATGTTAAATATAATGTTCAATACTAACAGATTCAAGTTGATATTGTAGTCAATGTTTTTTCCAAGTTGAGTTAAGTTAGTAATTATATTATCCAACTTAACAAAACCGAAGTTTTGAACAAATTTATCAACTGTTTCTCGATACTCTACAAAGTGAATATCGTTACTACCAGCTCTAACTTTTTGAACATCGTTAAACCAAGTTATAAACAATTGAATTAATATTGGAATTACCATTTTAGGATTTTTCTCAATAGCAGACGCAAAAATTTTAATAGCAGTATTATATTTTCTTCCAAGAGAAAAGCGTAAAATATTTATTGAAATATCTAACAATTCTTCAAATCCATAATTTAGCAACACAAACACTCTATGCACAGAGCCATCGGCAAAAGGAATAACTTTTTTAGCTAAAGTAGGATTGATTTTGAAATTATCTACTAATATACTCTCAATGTCGTTATTTTGTAATGGTGCAAAAGGGAGTTCCCAACAACGCGATTTAATTGTTGTAAGTAACATTTCGGGCTTATCGGATATTAGCACAAAAATTACACCCTTAGGTGGTTCTTCCAGACTTTTAAGAAGAGCATTTTGCGATTCTACACCCATGAGGTGAGCTTCTTCAATAAGTATAAGTCTGTATGTTAAATCGTCATAATTAATTGACATGCTTTTTTTAATATCTCTAATACTACTTATTTTTATTGTATTAGCTTTTTCAATAGAAATTTCATAAAAACTATTTTCTATTTTTTTATTAATTTCCTCTTTTAATAACTCAAGTTCTGCAGGTTGAAGTTTGGTTAAAGGCATATCAGTAGGTAATTCTGATTTCCCTCTTGGTAATGGAATTACATATTTTATAAATGGTTCTTCTAATCTGTCAATTTGTAAGCTAAAATTTTTTTCTGGAATTTTGTGGGCAAGTAGTTCATTTAACAGAAGTTTAGCCATATGATGTTGTCCTACATTTTTAGGACCACTGAATAGCATTGCATGAGGAATTTGATCTGATTGAATGAATTTTTGAAGTGTTTCTGCTACCCTCTTTTGACCAACAATTAAATTAAGAAATTTATTCATGATGACTACTGTATTTCGCCATCGTCGTCCATGAAAAAGAAATCTTCGTCTGTTGGGTAATCTGGCCAAACATCCTCAATTTCTTCGTATAATTCTTCAACATTATCATCTAACTCTTCTAAATTGTAGATAACTTCGCGAGGTGCACCAATTCGGTCTGCGTAATCAATTAATTCTTCTTTAGATGCAGGCCAGGGAGCGTCGTCAAGATACGAAGCAAGTTCAATAGTCCAAATCATACAGTATTATTCCTTATTTATTATTTTTAGCAATTTCAAAAATTTTAACGTCATCAAATATAAAATTACGAGGGTTTAACAAAATTCCATTATGCCTAACTTCGTAATGTAAGTGGGGTCCCGTTGAAAGAGTTCCAGAACTACCAGTAAGCCCAATCAAATCGCCGCGTATTACTTTTTGCCCTTTTTTAATTTTATACTTATTTAAATGGGCATACAGAGTTTTATATCCAAACCCATGGTTAATAATAATAGTTTTTCCAAATCCACCTTTGCGCCCAGCAAACTCAACAATACCACCACCAGGAGCATAAACTGGAGTGTTATAATATGCACGAATATCTATTCCCTTATGCATTCTTTTTATTTTTAGAATTGGATGATATCTCATTCCAAATCTATCGCCATAGCTTCCAGCAGTTGGTTTAATTGCAGGAATTGCATCATATAATTTACTATTATATTTTAACGCTTTCTTAATCTCGGAATAATTATTATTTTCAAGTTTAATTTTAGTTTCAATAGATTCAACATACTTATCCAATGATGTAAGCACTTCGTTAATTCCACTATTGCTAGTTAAATTGTGTCTGTCGAATATTGCCCCACCATTTCCTACATTTCTATCTTCTGCTGAAATTGGAGGTAAGTTAGTAGCAAGTCTTAAATCGTTATTAATTATTGAAAGTGAATCAAATTTTTGGGAATAATAGCGTAAATTATCTTGAATTTTTATTAGCTCACTTTTTAATAATCTATTATCCGATTGCAACTGTTTAAGTTGAGAGTTAGGACTTACAGAATTATTTATAATCAGATAAATTCCAAAAAGTAAAAATGAAACTAATAATGAAGACAAAAGAACTATACCAATATACTTCTGGCGATAGTTGTCTATCTCAATAAATTTCAGTTTCGTTTTTGAAAAGTAATAATATTTTTTCATGTGTTTATAATTTAATGTTTGCCACAAGGAACTCGCATCATAATCATCCACTTGTGTGCAAAGACTTTTACATGCTCACTTCATCTGTTTCTATAGAAGATTCATCTTTTATAAAGGGACTTAAAGATTCTACTAATTGGTGCGAAACTACAAAAATGAATCAATTAAATCAAGGTAATTATTATTCAAAATCGTGCTCAAAATAATTAACATTTGTGTTAATTGATTCTTCATTACTCTTAATTTTTTTTTGAATTCTTTCTGTTAAAACCTGTGCTGCATCGTAACCATAATGCTTAAGCAAATAGTTGAGAGCAATCACTTCGGCAACAACTGTAATATTTTTGCCAGGTACAATAGGTAGTTTTATATATGGTATATTTATATCCATAATTGTAAGTGTAGAGTCGTCCAATCCAGTTCGTGTATATTCCTCTTTTGCATTCCAAACTTCTAATTCAATAACAACTTCCAATCTTTTTTGGAACCTGATGGCACGTACACCAAACATACTTCTTACATCAATTATTCCTATACCTCTAATTTCCATAAAATGGCTACCAAGTTCTGTTCCAGCACCCATTAAAATTTCTTCCCCTTTCTTTGTAAGTATCACTACATCATCAGCAACTAATCGATGACCACGCTCAACTAAATCTAATGCAACCTCGCTTTTCCCTATCCCCGATTTTCCTACAAAGAGCATTCCTACACCGTACACATCTACAAATGAAGCATGCACTGATAATTTGATGGCAAATATATCGTCTAAAAAATCTGCAATTAAGTATGAGCTCTTTGTTGTATCGAACTTTGACCCAAATATCGGAACTTGTTTCTCTTTTGCTAATTCTAAAAGTTCTGGAAAAGGTTGCACTCCATTTGTTATAACAATGCATGGGATTTCAAATTCAAATATTTTTTTAAAAATCCTTCTTCTTTTTTCTTCTGGAATTCCATTAAGATAGCTAATTTCTGTATTACCAAAAATTTGAATTCTGTCGTAAGTAAAAAGTTTAACAAACCCGGCTAGTGCTAAACCGGGTCTGTGTAAATTAGACTGTGTAATAAATCTGTTGAAACCATCTTCTTCTGTAAACGATGTTAATCCAATTTTTTTACTAGCCTGTTCAAAAAAATACTTTATACTAATTTTATCTTTGCGTGAAATATTTTTTTTATTTATTTGCATAATTTATTTCGACATCCGTTTCTGTTTTTCTTTTTTTAACAGGCGTTTTAATTTATCTATTCCAACATTTACAGATTTTGAAAAGTCGTCAGAATCTTCAGAAACTGTGATTGTTTTACCTGGTACTTTAACAATAATCTCTGCAGTTTTAATGCTATCTTTTTCATGAATGTAACTAAGTATTATATCAGCATCAAGAATTCCATCATAATATTTTTCCAATCCATTTACTTCTTCATTTATAAATTCTTTTAATGAATCTTTAGCTTTAAATTTTCTAGAAGTTATGTTAATGTTCACTAGAGCCTCCTACGATTTTGGATGAGATGTTTTATAAGTATTTTTTAATCTTTCAATACTTACATGTGTGTAAATTTGTGTTGTACTTAAATTTTCGTGTCCTAATATTTCTTTAACACTTAACAAATCTGCACCATTATCCAGCATATGCGTTGCTGCACTATGCCGCAAAACATGTGGCGATTTTTTTGAAATATCACTTACTTCTTGAATATTTTCTTTTACGTATTTTTGAATTATTCTAGGATAAATTCTTTTGCCATTTTTTGTTAAAAATAAAGGCGAAAATTTAGTTTTAGCATCCACAAATTTGAGATAATTTTTAATAGCAATTATCGACATACTGCCCAATGGTAGAATTCTCTCTTTAGAACCCTTACCCAATACTTTAACAGTTTTATTATTTAAGTCAATATCCTTATAATCTAAGGCACAGAGTTCCGATATTCTTAGAGCAGAGCCATAAAGCAGCTCAAATATTGCTATCATTAGTAAGTCTTTCTCTTCTTCCTCCTTTTTGGATAAGTTCTTAATTATTTTTTTGAATGAATTAAACGATAATGTTTCTGGAATTTTTCTTCTAATTTTTGGGTTTGATATATCCTTCAATGGATTATCTTCAATAAATTCATTTTTAATACTGAAAAGAAAAAGCCCTCGTAATGTTGTTAATTTACGAGCAATTGTGGCTGTTGAATTGCCATTTGAATTTAGCTGAACTATAAATAATCTAATATGCTTTTTAGTAATTTTATCTATTTCAGAAATATTTATTTTAGAAATGAAATTATTAAATTGGAATAAATCACGCTGATAAGCTAACACAGTATGCTGCGAAGCATTTTTTATACCCTTTAATTCAGTAAGGAAGTAACTAATTATAGTATCAATATTCACAATAATTCCTAAAAAGTAATTACATCAATCAAACAAAACATTTAGTTAATAGTATCTGTTGAAAAAAGTGTAGCTCTACTACCAGGTAGTATTTTAGAATCGTAATTAACTAATGAGATTAAAATAAGCCAATTAATATCATCCAAAGAAATATGATTTCGTGGAAACATTAATATTTTTTCTAATAGAATTTCAAAATCGGATGAATCAATTAATCCAATGTTTTGAATGTGAATTAAATAATTGTAGTAATCTATACCAATTGCTTCAATTTCGTATTCACTTAAAATCCTAATTCCCTCAGTATAATTATTATTAACAATATCTTTGGTAATTTTATTAATAGTAATTTTATCGTAAACCAAACTAAATGCAGCAGAGACAGTCTGTTTATCAAATTTATTATTTTTATTGAGGTTGTTATTCACATCCTCAAGTGAAAAATCTTTATTTAATCCATCTAGTATTTGGGCTAAAACTTCAACAACTTTAGTAGTCATATTCTATCAGTAAATTTTTAAAATTGGTTTCAAATAACTTAGTTAACATGTTTTCTTCTTTTTTCATACGTCTTTTATCTTTAGATTCTTTGTCATCAAATCCAACAAGATGAAGAATTCCATGAACAACTAATCTTACAATTTCACTTCCAAGAGGAACATGATATTTTAACGAGTTTGCAATAGCTTCATTAATTGAGATAAATATTTCACCCTCTAAAATTTCATTATTGCCAGAATAATTAAAAGTAATTATATCTGTGTGGTAATTGTGTTTGAGGTATTCTTTATTAATTTTCAAAAGATAATCAGCATCAACAAAATTAATGTTAAGAGAATCTAACTTAAATCCTAACTCTTGCGACAATTTTGCAATTAGCGAATGGACTAATCTTTTATCTATTTTAATTTTTTTTGACGTTGCAACTGAAAGGTTCTTCAATAGTAACTCTCATTGTTTGGAATTGAATATATCTTATTATCGAATTATTATCAAGAGTTTTTAATAAAAAATTATTTTAAAGAGTTTTCAGATAATTGTGCGTACTTTTTATACCGTTCTGCCGATGCTGGAATATTTTCAATTTCATCTTTTGTTAAATCTCTAATTATTTTTGCAGGAACTCCAGCAACAAGTTTGCCAGAAGGAACAGTAAAACCTTGCTTAACTACTGCACCAGCCGCTACCATCGAGTTTGTTTCAACTATAGCTCCGTCAAGTATTGTTGCTCCCATTCCAATAAAAGTTCTATTTTGCAACACACAGCCGTGCAAAGTAACACTATGCCCAATTGTTACTTCATCTCCAATTATTAGTGGAAATTCTTTAGCCGTAACATGAAGCATTGATAGGTCTTGCACATTTGTCTTTTCACCAATGGAAATGTAATTTACATCACCGCGTACAACAGTGTTATACCAAATTGAAGAACCACTCTTAATTTTTACATCGCCAATTACTTTAACTCCTGGTGCAAGAAATACTGTTTCATCTATTTCTGGATTTGTATCCAAATACTTAAATATTTTATTTGTACTCATTTTTTAATTTTACCTTATTTTCTGTTAATTCGTTATCAAATAATTTTATTGCACGTTGAAATTGCTTGTCAACATGTAGCATCACTCTATACCATCCTTGGTTGCCCCAAATATCTCTAGCTATATATGCTTTTATTCTTTGAAAAATATAATCTTTATCTTTTACAAATTCGGTTTTGTTAAATTCAACTTTATTGTTTGATGCAAATTTAATAAAATTATTTTTCTGTTTTTCAATTGAAAAATTTTTAATAAATAACTCCAAGTTTGGATATTTATTCTCTATTGTAGCCATGTTTTTGTCGAGATATTTTCTTACGAATTGATAATAAATATTATTTCGTGTTAACTCAATGGAGTAATTTGTTAATTCATCGTACTCAACAATTATATCTGGAGTTATGCCACCACCTCCGTAAACTAACCTATTCCCTTTTGTTCTATATTCTAATTTTGAAGAATCAACTTTACTTGTATCGGTATTGCCATGTGCCGATACATAATACTCCGCCTTGCCATTAGAATAATCGCGTTGAATAGCTCTACCCGATGGAGTATAATATTTTGATACAGTAATTCTAACAGCTGAGCCATCGGATAATAAAAATGGACGTTGCACAACTCCTTTTCCAAAAGATGTTTCGCCTACAACTAATCCCCTATCCCAATCCTGTATTGCACCAGAAACAATTTCACTTGCCGAAGCACTTCCACGATTTATAAGAACAACAAGTGGATAGTTCTCATATCCTTCAATGTTATCGGCAAAATATTCGTTGTCAAACTCTGCAACTCTACCTTGTGTATATACTATTAGTTTGCTATCATCTAAAAACAAATCGGAAATAGAAACGGCTTCACGTAAAATTCCGCCAGGATTATTTCTTAAATCGAGAACAATTTTTTTCATCCCATCCAATTTCAATTTGGCTAAAGCCTTTAATATTTCTAATGTGGATGTTTCAGCAAATCGCGATAAATTAATGTAAGCAATATCACCGTTATACAGTAACGAAACATCAACTGAGTTTATTGGAATTTTATCACGCGTAATTACGAAATCGTATTGGTTCCCGTTTGTTGAGCGGTAAATAGTAAAATTAACTTTTGTTCCTCTCTCGCCTCTAAGCTCTTTAATAACTTGCTTATTTGTAAATCCGACAGAACTTTTCCCTTCAATTTTTATAATTTTATCACCAGCCTGTATTCCAGCTTTTTGACTTGGACCGCCAGAGATTGGCGAAACAACTGTAATTGTATCTTTAATAATTTGGAACTCAACACCAATTCCATCAAAATCACCTCGGAATGTTTCTTCCGACATTTTTTCATCTTCTTTTGGAAGATATGTAGTGTGTGGATCAAGCTGCTCAAACATTCCATTAATTGCAGATTCCACCAACTTAGTAGTATCTACATCAGTAAAGTAAAATGCTTTGGTTAACATAAATACTTGGTTAAGCTTCGATTCGTTTTGACCAGGGTAGCGTTCATCAAAATATATTTGAACTTTAATTCCAATAATAATACCTAAAATTAAAGCCATAATTATTACTGGATATTTTTTTATAAATTTCATTAACATTAGTTATATCCTAATTGAGAATATTAAATTTGCTATAATCATATTTGCTTTTATTATATTTACTTTGTCTCTTTTTAATATATCTGTTTTTAGTGTAAGAATATAATTTTTAATTGGTTCATATTTCGCTGTAAAAATAAAATGGTTTGTAATTTCTTCAATTCCGTTTAAGAAAACGACATCATCACTATCCCATTTTCTATGCCCTACTAAAATATCACCACCGTAATTTGTTAAGACTTTTCCTTTATCATTAACTTCATTTGCACCATGCTTTATATACTGATAAGAGATTCCTAGCTCAATTCTGTAATGTGGTTTATACTTAACATCAAAAAAATACGATTCACTATTTGGTTGGATATTTGGACCAACCCCAATATTCATGCTGGTATAATTGTTATCTTCAAGTCTGTGGGCATATACATAAGGGTCAATTCGTAAATATTGTAAGCCTAATGTTAGTGGAAAATAATTTGGAAATGGCTCATAGGAAACACCGAAATCATAAATAAATTTATTGCCATACCAGTCAGTTCCAAATTTTGTAAAATCAACATCATCAATTAATATAGTTCCAAAAATAGTAAGACCTTTAAGTGAATTGTTTTTAAAATCTACAAACAACATCGAATTATCCCTATCCATATTTGCATGCTCAGCACTCTTATAAAAATTAAATGGATTTAAATATGACAAATCCATATTTCTATTTGCATAAATAATTGTTTCTCCAATACCAAATTGCAAATGTCTTGAAAAATTAATACCAAGTCTGTGGTAAGCAATATATTTATCATCTATTATTCTTTTACCACCGTTGTTGGGATTAGAAACTATTGATTCGTTCCCAAATAATTTTCCATGCAAAAAGGAAAAATTAAATATGGAATAATTAATTTGCATTGAGATATAGTCCATTGGAGGAAAATAGTTATCCATAATTATTTTTGAATAACCGTAACCAATATTAACTCTATCGCGACCAATCTTAAATTTTATATAGTCAAACTCTGCCGATAAATAACCAATAGTTTCATCAAAAAACTTGGATGAATCATGGTCAGAATTATACTTGTAATTATATCGTAAATTGTTTTTGAATGAAGCCAACTCAGAATTGCCAAACTGCAAACCATTAGTAGCTCTTGCGAAATATCCAAAATTATTATATATAGTTCCTCTAATTTCACCACCAAAAGTGAGTAGCGTGGCATTACTATTTTCTGATTTTTTATTATTAATCGAATAGAGATATTCCCCACTTCCAACAAAATTAACAAAAGTATTAAACTTAGATGAGTCAGTATAGTAGTATAGGAATTTTTCTTTTTGATTAAATAGAGGTGTATTAGTGGTATCATTAAAAAGCGAAAAATATGATTCAGTTGAAAAAGATAAATCGAAATTAAATTCTATTAAAAAATCATTTAGTGTTTTAACGTCAATAGAATTTAGTCTATCCCTTACAACCATAAGCTCTTTAAGATGCTTTGTAATTTCTTTTCGCGTTTTAGGAATTTCAAAAGAATTGTAGTTATCAATAATATGTAGCGACTGCATTCTATCAAGATAATTATATATAGGATTGCTGACTTCAACGTATCCAATTTGAGCTATTAAAGAATTAAGTAAAATAAAAGTAAAAAGAAAAGTTCTACGCATCATCTAACTTCCTCCCATTCCTTTGACGAAGATTGGTTTCTAAAAATAACTGATAGTGCATTTGTTAACCATGAGAAAAATATTTTTGAATGCCCATATTTTCTATACCTACGTGGGGATTCGTAAATAACCAAGGTTTTATCAAATAGTATTTTCCCTTGTTTTCTGATTCGTTTGAACAAGTCAAAATCCTCACCAGCAACTAGGGAATGGTTATATCCTCCAATGCTTTCAAACAATCCTTTAGGAATTATCTGGCACTCTCCCCTGCCCATTCCAACACCAATATTATTAAGCATTCTAAAATACCAATTGTAAAAGTTAAGAAATATTTTATCGGAGATAACTCTTTCGTCTGGATGAATATTGATATAACATGTCATTGCCAGATATTTATTAGCATTGAAAACTTCATCTACTTTTTTCATAAATTTATTTAAGTTTTCAAAAACAATATCACCATCAATAAAAATTAAAATATTTCCTGATGCAATTTTAGCTCCGTTGTTTCTACCTTCTGCAATTGTTTGTCTGTAATTTTCTGAATGTAGAACTATCTTATCAGTATATTTCTTGGCAATTTCTCTTGTATTATCTTTACTGCCACCATCCGAGATAACAATTTCGCAATTGTATTTTTCTACAATTCCACTATTTCTAATTTGCTCTAGTAGAATTGGAAGTAGTCTTTCTTCGTTAAGTGTCGGTATAATAAAACTGTATTTCATAATTATATTTCAGATTACCTGATATGAGATTTCAGAGAAAGACTCATGACTTATATTTTTTTTAGATTTTATTTAAGAATGATTTCAACTAATAAACTATTAGCATAAATTGCACACCATCGTTAGAGAACTTAATTCCAGGCATAGGGAAATGAATGTAGTTCAATGTGTTTTTTATAAAACTCCAAAACTCTCCATGTAATGGAATTTCTTCTGCATCAATATCAAAAGCTAAATAATAACTCGGTTGCAACCCAGTATCAGTCGCATTATTTCCAATGCCAGTAACACCGTAGCCTGCAGAGAGCATTAAACAAGAGGGCCAATACTCAGCCAAATTATTTGGTAGTAAATTTTTCATTCTAAAAGCAAGCCACATCTTTTGTCCATCATAATCATCCGAAATATTATTGTCTGGTTTCAGTCCGTTCCTCATTGCTTCAGATGGGAAATAACTAACACGCAATTGAAAATTATTTAGATAAGGATAATAATATCGAGCAACAAAATAGCTGGCTCCAATAAAATCAGCAATAGCATCTTCTGGACTAAAACCCCACTTGGGTTCACCAGTAACTTTGTCTGTAGGTGCAAAGCCATCTTGGATTTCAACATAGAGTTGCATGCTTAATCCACCAAACGCACCAAGCCAAGTTGCAAGTTCTTGATTAACATTAGCTGCTTGCAAACCAGATGAAAAAAAATGCGAAATTACTGAAGTTCCATATGCATGACCAAACTTATCTAGACTTAGAGCATACTTATTGTCATGCACAACATGAAATGAACCATCGTAATAGTAATTTGAATCTTCTTTCCACCAAGTATTTTTATAATAATTATTTATTTCATAAATGATGTAAGCATAACTAAGCCCCACTGCTCCTAATACTGGATAATTAATATCTTTATGAAGAGGATTAACCATAGCCATTTGTTGCATATATTGGAGTTCACGTAAATGGTTTAACGATTTATGCTTGTTTTCATTAAGTGAATCTGATTGTGCATAAATAATATTAGTTAGCAGAAGTGATAAAAAAAATATTACTATTATATTTAGTATGGCTTTATTCATAACCAAATATAGCTACAATGCTTTTAACATTGTAGCCATAAAAGAATATCTATTATTTCTCTTTTCTCATTTGAGGAAAAAGAATTACATCTCTAATTGTAGGTTGATTTGTAAGTAACATCACAAGTCTGTCAATTCCAATACCGAGACCAGCTGTAGGTGGCATACCAAATTCCATTGCACGGATGTAATCGTCATCAATAGGACTTGCTTCGTCATCACCAGCTTCCTTCAATTCAACTTGCGACATAAATCTTTCCTTCTGGTCAACCGGATCGTTAAGCTCGCTGAATGCGTTGCATATTTCACGCCCAAGCACATAGCCTTCAAAGCGTTCTACAAGTCCTTCTTTTGTACGATGTTTTTTAGCAAGTGGTGAAATCTCTATTGGATAATCAACAACAAATGTTGGTTGAACAATATTTGGTTCTACAGCTACACCAAATAATTCATCAATCATTTTTCCATTATTAACATCATCGGCTAATTCTATATTATATTTTTTCAAAGCTACTTTTAATTCTTCCGATGTTGTGTTAGTAATGTCAACTCCAGTAGCATCCTTAATAGAATCAACCATTGATAGGCGTATCCAAGGACCTTTGAAATCAATCATTGTTCCATCAATTTCAAATTCCGTTTTACCAAATACTTTGGTTGCAACATCTTCAACCATTTGCTCTGTAAATTTCATCATCCAATCATAATCTTTATATGCAACATAAAGTTCTAACATTGTAAATTCTGGATTGTGAGTTTTGTCAATTCCTTCGTTTCTAAAATCTTTTGATATTTCATAAACTCTATCGAACCCACCAACTATAAGGCGTTTAAGGTATAGTTCATCAGCAATGCGTAAATATAAATCCATATCAAGAGTGTTGTGGTGCGTAACAAAAGGGCGAGCGGCAGCACCGCCATATACTGGTTGCAACACAGGAGTTTCTACTTCTACAAATTCGTTAGTATCTAAAAAGCTACGTATGGTCGTTACAATTGCAGAACGTTTTTTGAAAACTTCTTTTACTTCTGGATTTACAATTAAATCAACATAGCGTTGACGATAACGTAATTCCTTATCAGCAAATTGATCGTGAATTACTTTGTTGCCTTCTTCATCAACTGACTCTTTTGCAATTGGAATTGGACGCAATGATTTTGAAAGAAGTGTAATGCTTTTTACATGAACTGAAGTTTCGCCAGTTCTAGTTTTAAAAACAAATCCAGTTACACCAACAATATCACCAATATCCATAAGCTTAAATGCATCATACTCTTCCCCAACTTCATCTTTACGAAGATATATTTGAATGCGTCCATCTCTATCTTGAATATGTGTAAAAGATGCTTTCCCCATACGGCGTATCGCCATAATTCTTCCAGCTATTTTTACATTCTTTTGTTCTAATTCCTCAAAATTATTTTTTATGTTTTCAGAATAATTATCCACATCGTAACTGTATGCAAATGCATCAAAGCCTTTATTGTTAAGCTCTGCAAGTTCTTCAAATCTTCTTTTAATTAATTCATTTGTGTCGTCTAAATTTTGATTTTCCAAAAAATCACCTCAATCTATTTTTCCATTAAATTTTTAATTTCATTATACGAAAGTATTTTATATTCCCCTTGTTTTAGCCCTTCTGTTGAAATTCCTCCAAAACTTTCACGTTCAAGTTCAACAACCCTATAGCCAAGTGATGAGAACATACGCTTCACAAAATGGTTACGTCCTTCAACCGTTGTAACTCTTATTAGTTTATAATTCCTTTCTTTTACATAGGATAGTTCAGTAAACACGCCTTTCCTTTTATCTAAATAAACACCGCTTAAAAGCTGGTCTTTATCTTTCACTTGTAAATCTTTATCAATTTTAACTACATAAACTCGTTTATAATTATTTTTTGGATGAGTAATTTTATTTGAGAACTCACCATCGTTAGTAAGCATGAGCACTCCAGTAGTATTGTAATCTAAACGACCTACTGGAAATATTTTCTCGCGTGTGTTAATTAAGTCAAGCACAGTATTTCTGTTTTTTTCATCTGCTGTTGAAGTGATAAATCCCTTGGGTTTATTTAGCAAAAAATAAATTTTATTTTTCTTCTTCAACTTAACATCATCAACATAAACCACATCATTGAAGGGGTCAACCTTTGTAGCTAACTCTTTAACCACTTTCCCATTAATTATAACTCTGCCTTGTATAATATACTCTTCAGCTTTTCTGCGTGATGTAAATCCGCTTTCAGCTATGTATTTATTGAGTCTTACACTTTCACTATGTCTATTATTTTCCAAAATACTTTTCTTCTCTCATCGTTATTTAATTTTCACTTGATAATTACTATTTTTTACTACTAATTCAGACATATATTTACGTCGAAACTTCACTCTTTGAACTTGAATCTCTGGAGAAGTAAGTGGACTTCTACTACTCATAACATAACTAACTCTATTAGTACAGCTACTATTCTTCAAAAGATTAATTGTTCTTATCAATTGTTTAAAAGCATGTGAAACATCTTTTCCTTTAAGTTCTACAAAATGTTCATCGTTACTAAATGTAATTAAATAATCGCATCTCACACCTTCAGTAATTTGGCATCCATCAACTTTTATTTTTGATATCTGTTTCTTTGATGAATTGTTAAATGCAATTTTACTATTTTGTTCTTTGCAAACAATTATTGAATTCCTTGAAACTTCTTCGCACTCTCTTTTTATTTTCATTATCAGAATTCCAAATCTAATAATTTGCCAAACTGATTAGAAATTTTATTTGAAACATCATCAAGATAATTTTGTGAAATCAAGCCAGTTTCTCTATCTATTAATTTTTTCTTTTTTCCACCTATATCAAGTGAATATGCCGATACTATTTTGGGGTCTATTCTTTCTTCTTTTGGCACAAGTCTGTTAAGTTTTTTTATTTTTGACTTATCTAATTTTTCATCCAAACTACCTGCATACATTAGGTTATTAAATGATGAAAGTATATATGGACTATGAGTAGTGAGGATTATTTGATAATTATCACTTTTTGAATTGAAAACTTTTGCTAATAATTGAATAATATTTTTTTGAGCATCGGGAAACAGGTGTGCCTCTGGCTCTTCAATATAAATAATTGCAGGAAATGGTATTTTATTAAGAACCCTTAACGTAATTAGCAATGGTAAACTTTCTTGTTGACCTGAAGATGCGTGTAACAAATCTACTTCTCTATCATTCTTATGAATTAGATAATCAGTTTCATTTTTCCTTTTATAACTACTATGAAGAATACTATCAATTATCTCGTATAGTTTTTCTGTCTCACTACTTATTTCACCATCAAAATTGTCCGGAAATATTCTTTTAAAATCTTCATAAAAAGACCCAAATTCAACTATAAATGGATCAAGCGATTGATTAGAATTTAGCATAGAAAAAATATTTGATTGAATGTTAGAAAAAAAACTTCTACCAGCAGGAATATAAAATTGATTAGCAATTGAAAGGAACGAAAAATGTTTTTCTACTAATTCATCAAATGCCTTTTTGAAATTATGTGATATTTCATAACTAGAAATTCTATCACTCATGAATGCTTTATTATGCTCATAAAGAGATATGTCTTTTGTTTTATCCATTATTAAATTGAAACTTTCTGAATATTTTATAACAAGCCGTTTTTCCTCTTGTTTGCTTATACTAATCCAGTTATCCTCAATAAAATACTTTAATAAAAAGCTCTTTTTAGGCCAAGTAGTTTCTCTTGGAAAATAATTTTTCAACCGTGATGTATAAGCATTTTTAATTTCTGTTTTGGTTTTATTACTTTCCACGCCCTTTTTTATTTCTTCAACAAACGACTTAAAATAAAAGAACAATTTAGCAGTAATACTTTTACCCGAAGCCTGTGGTCCAATAAATATATTGATTTTATTTAACTCAATTTCTAAATGGTCAATTCCAGCAAAGTTTTCAATTATTAGTTTTTCTTTCATAATTTATTTCTCCTAAATAACTTAGCTTTCACTTTTGTTATCTCCCTCACTATCTACTTCGTTTTCAACTATTTCTTCTATCTGGTTCATCATTATTTTTCTTTTCTCTTCAATAAAATCAGCATCTTTCATTATCTCATCAACTTCGCGTGGTTTCGGAAGATCGGATATTTTATGCAAGCCAAAATATTTTAGAAATTCATCAGTTGTTACATACAACAATGGTCTCCCAATTGTTTCTGCTCTCCCTTTAATTGTAATTAAGTTTTTTTCAAGCAAAGTGTTCATCATATAATCTGAATTTACTCCACGCAAAACTTCAATCTCTGGTTTTGTTATGGGTTGTTTATAAGCAATAATAGCAAGGGTTTCTAACGCTGCTTGGCTCAAACGCCGTTTGCTTTTTACCGATGAAAGAAACCCTACATACTTTGCATATTCTTGTTTTGTTGCAAAGGCAAAACCGTTGGCAATTCTTTTTATAATAAATGCCTTTTCATCATCTTCATATTTTTCATTTAAGTAATCAACTGATGCTTCAACATCCTTAGGAGTTATAGCAGTTTCGCTTCCATCAATTTCTTTAATAGCTTTTATAATTTCTGATGTTGGTAATGGCTCATCGGAAGAAAATATTAATGCTTCAATTATTGAGTGATAAATGCTATCCATTTTGAGTTCCGTAAATAATAAAATTGTTAAACTCAGTTGATTCTTTTAAACCAATTTTTCCCATTTTAATTAATTCTAACAAAGCAATAAAAGTAACAACAATTCTAAGTTTTTCTATCATCCCTTTTATTAACTCAGTGAATTTAATTTCTTTTCCAAAATCTGTTTTGTTTAATACTTCTGTCATTTGTTCTTCTATTGTAACATTAAACATTTCCACATTATGAACGTGTTCTTCTGGTTTAGCTTCAAGTGCAGATTTAAACGCTTTTACTAAATCAAAAACCGAGATGTTTTTTAATAAAGCATCTAGTTCATCTGGATCTTTTTTCTCATCTCCAATAAAATTACCACGATACTTAACTCTTCTTTCTTGCATTTCTTGAATTGAAAGTTCTTCTGACATCTCTTTGTAACGCTTATACTCAAGTAATGCATTCACTAAATCCATGCGAGGGTCAATCACTTCTCCCTTTTCGTCTTTCTCTTTTGGAAGAAGCATCTTAGCCTTTATTTGCATAAGGGTTGAGGCCATAAGTATAAAATCACCAGCAACCTCTAGGTCTAATCGCTCCAACAAGGCTAGGTACTCCATAAACTCGGAGGTTATATTAGAAATAGGAATATCATAAATATCCAGTTCATCTCTCTTTATAAAAAAGAGGAGTAAGTCTAAAGGACCTTCAAAACTATTTAAATTAATATTATACATATTTCTTAGACATTAGATTTTTAGATGTGAGACACAAGATTGTTTGTTGTAGTTTCTTATCCAAATTTCATTACTTTATGAACTTCTTCCATTGTTGCAACTGCTACTACTTTTGCTCGCTTTTCACCATCGGCTAAAATATCTTTCACTTCATCCAAATTATTTTCAAAGTAATTTCTTTTTTCAATTATTGGATTTAAAAACTTACTTATTTTTTCAGAACATTTTGCCTTACAATCAGCACAACCTAGTGCACCAGATTTACATCCTTCTTCAATTTCTGTAACTTCTTCTGGATTAAACTTTTTTTGATACGTAAATACTAAGCACACTTCTGGTCTTCCTGGGTCGTTACGTCTTTGCTTTTGAGTATCTGTTTTGGCTTTCTTTAATTTTTTTTGAACTTCTTCTGGAGAATCTGAAAGCAGAATTGTGTTATTAAGAGATTTGCTCATTTTTGCATCTCCATCCAACCCAGAGAGACGAGCAAATCTTGTGAGCAAGGCTTTCGATTCGGGAAATACATCTCCGTAAACGTTATTAAATTTTCTGGCAATTTCACGAGTAATTTCAACGTGTGGTACTTGGTCTTCGCCAACTGGAACTGCTTCCCCTTTGTAGAGTAGGATATCTGCAGATTGCAATACAGGATAACCTAAGTGACCGTATGTAACATTGTCAATCTTTAAATCTCTTACTTGTTCTTTTACTGTAGGATTTCGTTCTAAGCGTGCAGCTGTAACAAGCATCGAAAAAATTAGATGCAATTCTGTATGCTCTTTAATTTGCGATTGCCTGAATATAGGCGATTTTACTGGGTCTAATCCAGATGCTAACCAATCAATAACCATTTCGATTGTGTTTTGATAGATATCATCATTTCGTAAAGATGTTGTTAACACATGATAATCTGCAATAAGATGAAAGTTCTCATACTCATTTTGAAGACTTACCCAATTTTCTAAAGCACCAACATAGTGTCCTATGTGGAGTTTCCCAGTTGGTCGCATTCCACTTAATATTCTCTTTTTAGCCATTTAATTTCCGTTGTTAATAACTGTTTTAAAACAAACAACAAGATACTAAAAAAAAATATTTTTTAGATATTTGATTTTTACGGAATTGGGCTTACGGTAAAAAAAACTGCGACTCTAATCTAAAAAGATTATGTCTTTTACATTCTTTGCATTACCATAATATCGCTCCCCCAGAGCTTTTAGTACCGTAGGTACGGTATAAATGAAATCATAAAAACCTTGTTGCAAACACAATATACCTATCCTAATTTAGAATAGACTAAAACTATTTGAGTGGTAGCAAGAATTAATATTTATTTCTCATCATCTAAAATTCGTTTAACCCTGAAACCAGAAGTTCTTTTCTGTCTTCCTGCGAGAACATGTAAAATTGCTACTCTGTTCATATTATATTTTCTTACAGCATCTGCAACAGATTCACAAATAATTTCGTTGTTGTCTTTATCAATTAGTTTTATTGGAACTTTAGATTGCCCAAAATTTATTCCCGTTGCCTTATGAACTTCGTGGTTTGGCACATGGTTAGTCAAATTTTCTTTATCAATAAATCTAAATAAATATGTTTTATTTCTGTATTCAACTAGCTTACTTTTTTTTATTTTACGAGTAAGCGTTCTATGGTTCATCTTTACAAAATCCGCTGCTGCTATTATATTTTTGAACTTACTGTCAAATTTAAATTTCCCTCTAACCATTCTAAAACACCGTACTTCTTTTCCTAAACGATATTTTGACACAGGTATTTTTTCTTTATACGTATCTGTAAATACTTTTGCATAATAGGCATCACGAATTAACCACCCCCTTTTAATACTTCGCGATACGTTGCTAACTCTTAGTTCTAAGTGTCTTGCTAATTCACTTATGCTTTTGTATTCACTAATAAAAACCCCCTTTTTGTTGTATAGTGCAGTTTTCATTATTTCTCTTTATATATTAAAAATGGCAGTGGCAAACATAGTATTATTGTTTAAAAAAAACAATAGCTACGCAGGTTGCATAATTATCCGAGTGACTTATTGAAATTTTTAATTCTTTATCATCTCCAAGTATTGCTTTTACTTTTCCAAATAATCTTGCATTAGGATATCCATTTGGTTCGTTGTAAACTTCAATATCTTTCCAATTAAAACCTTTATTATTAGGGGTTGCAAGTGCTTTTGCAATTGCTTCTTTTGCGGCAAAACGTGCAGCGTAGTGTTGGTAAGGTGAGCCTTTTGAAGATGAGTATTCAATTTCAACTTCTGTAAATATTTTGTTAACAAAAGTATCTCCAAATTTTTGGATACTTTTTTCAATTCTATCAATTTCTATTAAATCTGTTCCTATTCCAAAAACCATATTTTACTCAAATTCTAAATTAATTAATGCCATTTCCGTATGTTTTACGAGGATCATTTTATATATTGGAGATTCCCGATAAGCACATTCGGGAATGACAATTAGCTCAGTATCCCACCGCTTTGCCATATCCACGTGGGTCGGACGCTCCCCAAATTATATTATTTTTGTAATCAATAATAATTCCTTCAGCTCTGCCAAGTGTGCGTTCTCTTCCAATAAAATGACCTTTGCTTATTAGATTTTTTTTTACATCATCAGTCATTCCAAGATGCTCGTAATCAATTTGCTCGGGCTTCCATTGATGATGAAAACGTGGACGGTTAATTGCCTCTTGAATATCCATATCAAAATCAATCACGTTTAAAATTATTTGCATCACAGTTGTAATTATTGTTGAGCCTCCAGGAGCACCAACTACTATGTAGGGTTTGTTATTAGAGTTTAGAACAATTGTTGGAGTCATTGCACTAAGCATTCTTTTATTCGGCTCAATAGAATTTGCCTCGCCACCAAGTAATCCAAATTGGTTTGCTGTGCCTGGCTTTGCGGAAAAATCATCCATTTCATTGTTGAGTAAAAATCCAGCACCTTCAACCACAATTTTATTTCCAAAAGTAGAATTTAGTGTAGTAGTAACACTAACAGCATTACCTTTGTAATCTACAACCGAGTAGTGCGTTGTTTCTTCACTCTCCTTTTTGGGTGGATTTGCGTGTGATATTTTATTTGATGGAACAGCATTTTTACCAACAAGTGTTGCAATCTCTTTCCCCCGTTCTTTTGAAATTAACCATTTTTTAGGAACTGGGTAAAAATCTTCATCCCCCAAATGCTCCGCCCTATCTGCATAAACATATTTTAGAACTTCTGAAACAGTGTGAATATACTCACTACTTCCCCAACTATTTTGCTCAAACTTGAAATTTTCTAACGAGTTTAAAGCTTCCATTAAAGCAATTCCACCAGAGGATGGCGGACCCATTGAAACAATCTTATTTCCACGATAAGTACCAAAAATTGGAGTTCGTTCGGCATGAGAATAATTTGCTAAATCCTCTACAGAAATCAATCCACCATTTTCTTTAGATTGCTTTGAAATTAAATTTGCTACTTCACCTTTATAAAATCCATCGCTACCATTTTTGATTATCAAAGAGAGAGTTTTCGCTAAGTCTTTTTGTATTAATAACTCCCCTTCGTAAAATAATTTATTCTCTTTAGTAAATATTTTTTTAGTCGATTCATGTTTTACAAACTCTGCTTTATAATAATTTAGTGCTTTTGCAAATCGATAAGTAATAGGAAATCCACCACTCGCTAGTTTTAATGCAGGTTGCATAACTTCCTTCCGACTCATTGTGCCATATTTTTTAAGTGCAAAAAGCATTCCAGCAACGCTACCAGGAACTCCCGAAGATGTCCACCCTTCCGTGCTTTTACGAATATCAAAATTCCCATCTTCATCCAAAAACATATCTCGGAATGCTGATTGTGGAGCTTTCTCTCTAAAATCAATTGTAGTGTTTGTGCCATCCTTAAGATGAATTACCATAAAACCACCACCACCAATATTTCCTGCTTGAGGATAAGTTACAGCAAGTGCAAAGGCAGTTGCTACTGCTGCATCAACTGCGTTGCCACCTTTTTTAAGAATATCAACCCCAACATTAGAGGCAATTTCGCTAGCTGAAACAACCATCCCTTTTTTTGCTCTAACTGGTGCTTTCGATTTTGCTGAAATTGAAAAACTTATAAAAAGAAAAAACAGAACTAAATATTTAAAAAACATGTGCATCAACCTTAAGCCCTTCCTCTTTTAATTGCTTATTTATCAATTCACTTAATTCTTTAAGCTGCTTTAATGTAGAAGATAAATCACTTATAATTTTTTCATCATAAATAATTTTCCCAATATTATTTTCTTGATTTTTTACTTCATCAAAAAAATCATCCATTTTTTTTATTAGTCCATTAGCGTTATTCAAAACACCATTAATATTACTAATTGATGTTTTCAAATCAGCACTATTTTCTACAATAAATTGGTTGGAATTTGTTACTAACTCGTTGCTATTTTTAAGTAAACTGGAAAACAAATTACTATTGTCAGAAATAATTTTATCAGTTTTTGCTATTAATTTGTTTAATGAAATTACACTATTTTGTAGCTCATCCATAAATTCAGAATTACCCAATAATTTGTTAAGCGAATTTAACGTCTCTTTAACTTCAAAAATAACATCAACTAAATCGTCTTGCACCGCACCAAGTGCAGCCATTGAGGTAGAAATATCGCCAAGAAATTCACCACTTTGAATTTTAGAATAATCAATTTTGCTACTCGAAACACCAGGTACAATTTCAATTTTTTTACCACCCATTAAATCTATCATCATAATAGAAAACCGTGCATCTTCCTTTAGGTTTGTGGTTTCTGAAAGCGTTACAGTAACTATAACGGAATTATTTTCATTACGGATATCTTTCACAAAACCCTCTTTAATTCCTTGCACAGAAACTACATCGCCAACAAGTAAGCCTGCAATATTTTGGAATGAAATAGAGAGTGTTTTTTCGTTGGAATTAAAGCTAAAATTCTTCGCCCATCCAAGAACCCATAATAAAACTACTACCGAAATAATTACTGTTACACCAACTTTAAATTCTGTTCTTTTTTGATTTTTCATAGTTTTTACTTTGTAGAAGGCTTTGTAAAGCCTTCTAGTGTTATGTTAATTTATAAATGACGGTAATCTAAAAACTCACTCCTACAAAGAATTGTTCCTTTTCGTTCATTTCAACTCCGCTCAATGAACTTGTGCGAAGCGTTATATTTGGTTTCTCGAAATATCGAAGCATGATAATTTCTTTAAGTTGACAACATTGTTCCTTTGGAGGGGTGAGGAGTAATTTGCCGATAAAACACACTTAGCTTTATATTGTAGTTGTCATTTTAAATTGTTGTTATTTTTTTGATTCTATCATTTTTTTTAAGTCTTCCAATGACGCATCATTCAAATTATTTTCTTTTATAATCTCTTTAAATTTATTTACAATTTTGTCAAAATCATCTTTGCTATATTCATCTTTCTTCTTTTCCACAGTTTCTAATATATCTGAAAGTTCTACTTAAAAAACTAAAACAAAAAAGGAGAAAAGAGGTGTAAGATGCTTATTTTTAGATAGTTAAAAAGAAAAATATTGCAAACAAACACCACTTTTCAGATGATTAAAAATACAAAAACCTTGGGAC
>CAMZLW010000048.1 GCA_947311785.1 uncultured Ignavibacteriales bacterium
CTACAAGTACGGTTCTGTGAGGGGCATTGAAACTCCTCACTTTAATTATAAAAATTAAATTAAGGAGTCATATTATGTCTACTCGACAATACAATTACTTAATAGTTGGGGCTGGTTTTGCTGGTTCAGTAGCAGCCGAGCGGCTTGCATCTAAAGGAAATAAAATTCTACTTGTTGAAAAACGAAACCATATTGCTGGAAATGCTTTTGATGAATATGACGAACATGGGATATTAGTCCATAAATATGGACCACATATTTTTCATACAAACAGTAAAAAAGTTTTTGAATATCTTTCCCAATTTACCGAATGGAGAAAATATGAACACAGAGTCTTAGCAAATTTAGATGGCGAACTCTACCCAATTCCAATAAACAGAACAACAATTAATAAATTATATAACAAAAATTTTACTACCGAAGATGAAGTTAAAGAATACTACGAAAGTGTGAGAGAAAAAAGAAGTCCAATTTTAAATTCGGAAGATATAATTGTTAATCAAGTGGGCGTAGATTTGTATGAAAAATTCTTTAAGTATTATACAAAAAAGCAATGGGAACTTGACCCAAGTGAGCTTTCTTCATCTGTTTGTGGAAGAATTCCAATACGCACAAATACCGATGACCGCTATTTTACTGACCAATACCAGTTTATGCCCAAAGATGGCTATACAAAAATGTTTGAGAAAATATTAGCTCATCCAAATATTAAAATTTTATTGAATACGGATTACAAAGAAATAATTAATAAAATTGAATTTGATAAAATAATTTACACTGGTCCAATAGATTCTTTCTTCGATTATGAATTTGGAAAATTGCCGTATCGCTCATTGCACTTCGAATGGGAAAATCATAAAACCGAATTCTACCAAAAAGTAACATCCGTAAATTTTGTAAATTCCGAAAAATATACTCGCATAACTGAGCATAAATATTTTTCTAATCAAAAAAGTAACACAACTACAATTACAAAAGAATATCCGCAAATGGAAGGAGAGCCATTTTATCCAATCCCTAATGATGAAAATAGTGTGTTGGTAACTAAATACAAATCTAACGTGAGTAAATTAAATAATGTAAAATTTATTGGTCGCCTTGCAGAATATAAATATTATAATATGGATCAGGTTATTGGGAGGATTTTAAGTCTTTACTAATCTGGTGATAATTCTGAAACAGATTACATAGGCAGAGTAAGCCTGGTAATGACTGCAATAACCTTTTTGTAGTGGACTCTTAACTAGACTTAATAAAATTATTAAATCCAAATTATGCAATCTCTGTTTGCTGGTGCAATTTGGGTTTAATCAAAATTTCATAAAACTATTTTTGTAGTACTACGTCTCAATAAATGAATTTTCGAAAAAAATAGAAAAGTAATTTCATAAAACATTGCTTACTAACGGAAAATAAAATGAAAAATTTAATGTCGTTAAAATATATTGTTATTAGCATAATGGTTGCTTTTACAGTTTCAACTTTAGCTCAAGAAGTAATAAAGGTTGGAAATGTATATCCTGGAGAGATTGAAATGGGTGGATTCAATCTCTCACAGGATGCTCTTGTTAAAATTGAAGGTGAAGGGGCATCCTTTGATAAGTGGGATAATTATCTTGGATACTATGCCTGGATATTGCAAACAGATACTCGCAATGTTGTTTGGCGTAGCAATGAGTGTGATGACTATTCAAAGAATGATGGCGAATACGATTTTGATTATGAGTTGGAGCTGGAAGCAGGTAATTACGAAATCTATTTTTCTGGTGGAAGAACAAACCACAACTATTCAATTAATATTAATGGTTTGGGTGATATTCAGGCTTTGTTCAGTGGAAAAAAATCTAACATCAAAAAATTTAGAAAGCAATTTTACGTAACAATTTCTGCTGATGAAAATCTGATTAAAGAAGTTGACCCAGTAAAATTAGTTAATAGAAGGGATAACGCAATTGTATCGTTCACTCGTGTAGGAGATTCTGAAAATTTGCAAAAAGGATTTTCGCTTAAAGCCGAAACAGAGATTAGCATTTATGGAATTGGGGAGGGTGTGCGAAGTGAATTTTACGACTTTGGATATATTTACGATGTAGCAAATAACAAACGTATTTGGATGTTTAATAGCTCCGATGGAAGCCATGCTGGTGGTGGAAAGAAAAACATTGTTGAACATTCCAAAATTACACTACAAAAGGGAAGTTATAAAGTTCATTACAAATCGGATGAGAACCATTCTTTTGATGAATGGAATGTGCTACCTCCAGACGATCCTCAGCATTGGGGCATTGTTGTTAGTCTTGTTAATCAAGATGATAGAAAAAATATTATTCCTTTCCGTAAAGAGGATATTGTAAGCCCAATAATTAGCATCACAAAAGTTGAGGAAGAAGAATTTATTTCGCAAGGTTTTACTCTTTTAAAAAGTATTGAGATAAGAGTGATGGCACTTGGCGAAGGCAAAAAAGAGCTTGTAGATTATGGTTGGATTGAAAATGCAGACACAAAAGAAATTGTTTGGAAAATGACACCCGAAAACTCAGAGTATGCTGGTGGTGCTAAGAAAAACAGAATAGCTGACGATATTATTAAACTTAATGCTGGAAATTATATAGCACATTACATCACAGATGATTCCCACAATTATGATGATTGGAACGATACTCCTCCGTTTGAAGAAGATAAGTGGGGAATTACTATTTGGACTTCAAATAAAAATAATAAAGCATCTGTAAAATTATTTAATGCAGAAAAGTTTGTTAGTAAAAATATTATTGCAGAATTAACAAGAGTTGGCGATGACGAAAACTTGAGTAAAAGCTTTTCAATTTCCAGAAAAAAATATGTAAGAATAGTTGCTATTGGTGAAGGTACTGGTGGCGATATGGACGATTATGCTTGGATTACTGATGAAAATGGTTACACAATTTGGGAAATGAAATATAACGAAACATCGCACGCCGGCGGTGGAAGAAAAAACAGATTATTTAATTCTGAAATTAAATTAAAGGCTGGCAATTATAAATTGCACTATAAAACAGATGATTCACATTCGTTTGAAGAGTGGAATAATTCACCACCCGATAACCCACAGATGTATGGTGTAACTATATTAAAGGTGAAGTAATAGATATTGTGAACTAAAAATTTTGTTCCAAAACCAACATCTAATGCAACAAGAACTCTCGTAGCTCTTCAACAGTATTAAAGTAATAATCACTATTCATTTTAAGAACTTCTTCTTTCGCGTAGGAATCCCAAAGAACGGAAGCAATTTTTATTCCAGTTGCTTTTGCAGCTTTTACATCTGGTGGAGCATCACCAATCATTAATACTCTATCACGATTTAGATTATACTTATTAACAAAAACATCAACACCTTCTGGGGATGGCTTATGCCCAACTATATCATCGCCAGTAACAATCATATCAAATTTATTGCGGATGCCTAATTTGTCCAAAGTTATTTCTGTTGAACCTTTCCCTTTGCCAGTGTAGATTGATAGAAAAGTTTTTCTCTCTTTTAACTCATCAATTAGCTCAACAATTCCATCAAATACTTTAGTCATTTTATTGTGATTATCGCTGTAAAATTGGTAATACTCAGTCATCACATTATCAAAGTTATCTTCAAAGAGTTGTTTAATTATTACTCCTTCCGTAGGACCAAAGAGAGCTATTATTTCTTCTGGCGTAGTTGTTTTTCCTAAATATTTTTCGGTTACATAATTAAATGTAGCAAAAATTAGTTTATTGGATTGTAAAATTGTTCCATCAATATCAAAAATAATTCCATCAAATTTGTTCAAATGTTTCCTCGCTTTATAATTAAACCCAAATAATGCATTAAAATATCAGCCACTAATTTCTGAATTATTACTTCATTAAGAAAAGTGTTAATAAGCTATATCTCATTTCCGAATGCTTTGCATAACATGACAAGATGAGTCATGCTGAACTTGTTTCAGCATCTATTAGTATAAGTTTATATTTCAACACAGATTTTGAAACTATTGCCAAAACTTTTTTAATCAATCACCCACAATATTAAATATTACAATTTTCCCATCCATATTGGAAGCCATTAAACGCTTATTGTCAATCACTTGAATTGAATGAACCCTTGCTGAGCCAAGGAAAAGTATAGATTTGTATCGTAGCTTTTTATTAATTCTGTAAACATATCCATTCTTCGATGAGAAAATTATTTTCCCATTCCACTCAATTGGGGTGATGGGCATTGTGTCAGTTCCATAATTAACATTTACTGTTTTTATTAAGTTACCGTTCCTAGCCGAAATAATATGGAATTTATCCTTATTACTTTTTATGTAAAGACGTTTCTTGTTTTGGGAAATACCAATGGATTCCCAAGCATTATATCTTTTCTTTTTCCACTTAGTTGTTCCAAGGCGTAGGTCAACCGCATTAACAATTTTGTCTGGAGTAGTGAAATATAAATACTTCCCATCAGTAACTGGCTTGCAAGCAGCTGGTGAGTATTTGAATGCTTTGTTAGGCTCAATAGATTTAGGAATGGGGCTTTTCCACTCCCAAATAGTTGTTCCGTTATTTGCATCAATAGAGTATAGATGTCTGTCCCAACTTCCAAAAATTATTTGATTCCCAATAACCATTGGGGCAACTTCAATCATATCAGTTGCTTCATCGTTTGTCCAAAGTTCTTGCAAAGTTTCCAAATCGTAGCAATAAATTTTTCCAGAAGCAGAAGCTATAATTACTGCGGAGTTCGACTTCGTTTGTTTTGTGATAATTATTTTTTTTGCACCTTTGTGATTAAAAATTACTGGTGGTGCAATCAAGTATTCGTCAAACCCAATAGTTTCAATCTGGTCGCCAGTTTTTGCATCTAAAATTGTTAACTCGCCTTGAACGGTTGAAACAATAAATTTATTTCCAACAATTGATGGCTTACCAGTAATATCACCAAAAGTATCGTAATCCCAGAGGAGACGCCCTTTGATGTTGTAGCAGCTTACAAGTCCAGTATAATCGGCAACATATATTTTCTCTTTCCAAAATAATGGCTCGGCAACTAATGTAGTTTTTATATCTTTTTGGAAAAATATTTTTACGCTGTTATTAATAAATTGTGTTGAATCAATTTGTGGAATTAAGAGGGAATCGGTTTTTCTAATTTCCCACAAAAAATTTGGAATAGTATCTTTTTCAACGTCAAAGAAGTTGAGCTTTTCTTTAAGGTTTTCAACAATTACAAATCCCTGACCTAAGGTGGAGCGAGCCATTACTGCTGGAATTCCATTAAAACTTGTTTTTTTATTTTTGTGCCAATGCCCATTTAAAAGGAGTTTTATATTTTTCTCTCTAAGGAGATTAGTAACCTTGAACCAATTATCTATATCGGAATTCATTGGATGGTGGCTTACAAAAATAATTTCTTTTGAAGAATCAATTCTACTTAACTCCTCTTGCAGCCAACTTATATCCTCTGGTCTGAAATGCCCACCATTACTGCGTAATGGTATTGCACTATTCATTCCAATATAAACTGTGTTTTCTTTATTGTAAATAAATTTATCATTATCCCAAATTTCTATAAATTTAGAGCCACTGCTGTTGCTCGATTTTGTATCGTGATTACCTGGAATTATTAAAAGCGGTTTATCTAATTCATCAAGAATTTCTTTTGCTTTATCAAATTCCAAATTTCTACCTCCCTCAGTAATATTGCCAGAAGCAAGGATAAACGAAATGTCATCAAACGAATTTATTTGCTTTACAATATTTTCTAAATCAACATCGGCACTATCTAAACCAATGTGCATATCAGTAATCCAAGCAAATTTATGCTGGGCAGTTAATGAACTAATAAATAAAAGTGAAAATAAAAATATTTGTTTCATAATTCTCCAATTTTAGAGTATGCAATTTAATAAAATAGTGTTTAACAATTAGCATTTAGTACCTTGGCGGAAATGCGATTGAGCCTGGTAATAGTCAACATTCTTTTTAAAATTTAGTTAACCTAAAAGACTATTATGCTTAACATGGTATCAATTATATTATATCGGTAATCAAAATCTTTAAAAGTAAATTCAAAATACTGTATAAATATTTACTGTTAAGCCGACGGTAAAATGGTACGATATATTTTATCTTAGTTGAGCATATTATAATTCTGGTCTGTGTCCTCTGTTCTTTGTGCAGAAGATATCCCTTTGGAGCAAGGGCGGAGATTCCCTTGCTATTATTAGAGATTCTTGCCGTGGTAAAAAAATGTTACTAAACATGAAGGCTATGAATTTGTTACACTGAGGTTTTTGAAGTGAGTTAATAGAAACAACATATTTTTTTCAATTAATTATAGTCGGAGTAATATTAAAAAAAGATTAATAAAATTGTTTGAATTTTCAAAATGAAGTTTTAACTTTGTAATTATTCCAACAAATCAGAAAAGCTAAAAAGGAGAATATTAATGAGTAAAAAAGAATTAAGTGGCGAAGTATTCCATCCATCACAAGAGATAATAGATTATGCAAATATTCCAGATTGGGATGCACTACAAAAAGAAGCAAGCGAAGATAATGCAGGATTCTGGGCAAAGAGAGCTGAAGAACTTCATTGGTTCAAAAAGTGGGACAAGGTAATTGATGATTCAAAGAAACCTTTTTTCAAATGGTTCACAGGGGGTAAAACTAATATAGCATACAACTGCCTTGACGTACATACAAAAACTGCACGTAGAAATAAACTTGCACTTATTTGGGAAGGGGAGAACGGCGATAAAGAAATGTTCTCTTACTATAAACTTCATCGTGAAACTTGTAAGTTTGCAAATGTTTTAAGAAGCATGGGAGTTGAGAAAGGCGATAGAGTTACCATCTACATGGGGCGAACTCCAGAAATTATAATGGCAATGTTAGCTTGTGCTCGTATTGGTGCTGTGCATTCGGTTGTTTATGGTGGATTTTCTGTTGAGGCTTTGCACGAGAGAATTGAAGATAGTAAATCGAAAGTCCTTATTGTTTCCGATGGTGCATATCTGCGTGGAAAGATTGTTCCACTAAAAGATATGGCGGATGAAGCCCTACAGCGTGCTGGCGGAATTGAACATGTTATTGTTGCAAAGCGAACTGGGCAAGAAATTAATATGGAAGTGGGGCGTGATATGTGGCTTCACGAATTAATGAATTTACCAGTTGCAACTCAAGAATGTGCAATTGAAATGACAGATGCGGAAGACCCACTCTTTATGCTTTACACTTCTGGAACAACAGGAAAACCTAAAGCTATTTTGCATACGCATGGTGGCTATATGGTTGGAACTTATACAACAATGAAATATGTTTTTGATATTCATGAAGAAGATAGATTTTGGTGCGCTGCAGATCCTGGCTGGATTACTGGGCATAGCTACATCGTTTACGGACCGTTACTGAACGGTGCAACATCATTTATGTATGAAGGAGCTCCAACTCATCCTTATCCAAACAGATGGTGGCAACTGGTTGAACGATACGGAATAAATATATTTTACACTGCTCCTACTGCAATTCGTGGACTTATGCGTTTTGGAGATGCCTGGGTTAAGCGGCATGATTTATCATCACTCCGTTTACTTGGCTCGGTTGGTGAACCAATAAATCCAGAAGCGTGGAAGTGGTATCACAGAGTTGTTGGAAATAATAAATGTCCTATTATGGATACTTGGTGGCAAACAGAAACTGGAATGTTTATGATTGCTCCAATGCCTTCGGTTTCTCTTAAACCTGGAACAGGTACACGACCTTTCCCAGGGCTAGAGATGGATATTTACGATGAAGACGGAAATCCTGTTAAAGATAACGAAGAAGGATTTTTGGTAATTAAAAATCCTTGGCCTGCAATGATGCGAACAATTTACAATGACCCCGATAGATATATTGAACAATACTGGACTAAGTTCCCTGGTGTTTATTTAACTGGCGATAGTGCAAAGCGTGATGAAGACGGATACATTTGGATTATTGGTCGTGTGGATGATGTAATTAAAGTTTCGGGCTACCGTCTTGGAACTGCAGAAATTGAGAGTGCATTAGTAAGTCATAGTGCTGTGGCAGAAGCTGCTGCAATTGGTTTGCCTCACGAAGTTAAAGGAAATGCAATTTACACATATGTAATTCTCCGAGATGGTGTTTCCGAATCGGACGCATTACGTGAAGAGTTACGCAAACATGTTGGGCATGAAGTAGGACCTATTGCAAAACCACAATCAATTAAATTTGTTGACTCATTACCAAAAACTAGAAGTGGAAAAATAATGCGTCGTGTTCTTAAAGCTAAAGAACTTGGACAAGACCCTGGTAATATTTCTACTTTGGATGAAGATTAAAACTAGTGGTTAATAGAAAAGCCCCAAGAACAAATTGTTTTTGGGGCTTTTTTAGTTAAAATATAAATGATTGTTACATCATTCCAGGCATTCCGCCCATACCACCCATGTCTGGCATAGCAGGCATTGCAGGAGCGTCTTCAGCCTTCTCATAAATTACGGCTTCGGTAGTAAGTAAAAGTGCCGAAACAGAAGCAGCATTTTCTAATGCAGTTCTAGTAACTTTTGTTGGGTCAATAACACCAGCAGCAATCATATTTTCATAAACTTCAGTTGCAGCATTAAATCCAAAATCGTCTTTTCCTTCAAGAACTTTGTTAAGAATTACAGCACCTTCTAAACCTGCATTATATGCAATTTGTTTTAAGGGTTCTGAAAGAGCGTTTTGAATTATACTAATTCCAGTAGTTTGGTCAGCATTTGCACCTTCAAGGTTATTTAAAGTAGAAATTGCTCTAACTAAAGCAACGCCACCACCAGCAACAATTCCTTCTTCAACTGCAGCTCTAGTTGCGTGAAGTGCATCTTCAACACGTGCTTTTTTCTCTTTCATTTCTATTTCAGTAGCAGCACCAATTTTAAGAACAGCAACACCACCAGCAAGTTTAGCTAAACGTTCTTGTAGCTTTTCTCTGTCGTAATCGGATGTTGTATTTTCAATTTGACCTTTAATTTCATTAACTCTTTTTTGGATATTTTCTGTAGAGCCAGCACCTTCAACAATTATTGTATTGTCTTTATCGATAACAACTTTTTTAGCAGTTCCTAAAAATTCTTCAGTTGCGTTCTCTAATTTATATCCACGTTCTTCAGAAATTACTGTACCGTTTGTAAGAATTGCAATATCTTCTAACATCGCTTTTCTTCTATCGCCAAAGCCTGGAGCTTTAACAGCAGCTATTTTAAGGGTTCCACGTAATCTATTTACAACTAGAGTTGCTAATGCTTCGCCTTCAAGATCCTCTGAAATAATTACCAATCCTTTTCCTGATTGAGCAACTTTTTCTAGAATTGGAAGTAAATCTTTCATTGCAGAGATTTTTTTGTCGTGAATTAAAATGAATGGGTCTTCAAGAACGGCTTCCATTGTTTGAGAATCTGTTACGAAATATGGCGAAAGATATCCACGATCGAATTGCATACCTTCAACTATTTCTAATTCTGTTTCGGTATTTTTTGCTTCTTCAACAGTAATAACGCCATCTTTACCAACTTTATCCATTGCATCAGCAATTAAGCTTCCAATAGTTGTATCGTTATTGGCCGAAATTGAACCAACTTGAGCAATCTCTTCTCTTCCTTCAACTTCCCTTGATGTTGCTTGTAAGTGTTTTACTACTTCTTTTATTGCTATATCTACACCCCTTTTTAAATCCATTGGATTTGCACCAGCAGTAACATTTTTTAAGCCTTCACGATAGATTGCTTGAGCTAAAACAGTGGCAGTAGTTGTTCCATCACCAGCAATGTCACTAGTTTTTGATGCAACTTCGCGAACCATTTGAGCACCCATATTTTCTACTTCGTCTTTTAGTTCAATTTCTTTTGCAACAGAAACACCATCTTTAGTAACAGTTGGTGCACCAAATTTTTTGTCCAAAACAACATTACGTCCTTTTGGTCCTAATGTTACTTTTACGGCGTTTGCTAATTTATCAACACCATTTTTTAACGAGCTTCTGGCATCATTGCCAAACTCAATTACTTTTCCAGACATTTGTCCTCCGTAGTTATATTATTTATTAGTTGTTTAAAAAATTTAATATTTTAGGTAATGAGATGATAAATATTTGAAAAAGATTCAGAATCGCAAGAAATATTTAGCACTCATAAATTAAGAGTGCTAATATATAAAGTATTAGGGAGATGTCAAAATTTATATTTTTTTTGAATAAAAAGGGAAGGGTAAAGTATTATTTGTTGTTATAAAAAGTCTAATGCTTTTGGATAGAAATGATATGTGATATTTTTAAAAGCTTAGATTGTAATTCTCGTAATTCAGATTCTAATTTGTAAATTCTGTAAGATTCTATTGATTCGGAACTTCCTAATAGCCAATTAATATCACACCCAGCTTTCATAAATTTAATTAATATTTTTGCACCTGGTTCACGGTTATTTGTAATATATTGTTGAAGTTGTTGCGGAGAAATATCTAAGGCAACGGAAAGACCTTTTAATGTATTATATTTTCTTTTAGCAAAAATTCTAATTCGTTCACCAATTCCATTTTTTAGCTTTTCTTCGTCAAATAAATTTGGATCAGAATTTGTATTATCTAGGTCAAAGGATAATTCAAATTGGTAAGATTCAATTGCACTATTAATTGCAAAATAGAGTTCATCATCAAAGGTGCTTTCACTTTCTAATAGGTAGGTAAGTTGTTGCAATTTTAGTTGAAGTTTATCGGATAACCACTGTAAGCTAATTCCTAACGAATTAAGTCTGTGCTTTATTTCTTCACGCTTTGTCATAAAACAATCACTTTATTATTTAGAGTAAATAATCTTATTAAAGATAGTAAATTTTAGGTAAGTAAAGCAAATAGATTGGCTACATTTTATTACGTCAGTAGGACTCTCACAGAGATATGCTGGAATTATTAATAATTTATTAAAATTAAAACAGCACCACGATTTATCGTGGTGAATAAAAAAAAGCCCAGTTTACACTGGGCTTTGAGAAAAAAAAAATATTCTATTTTAACAGAAATCCGCAAGGGACTCACTAAAAAATACTATTTTAGCAAGAGCCCCCAAAAATTGGATTGTGTTAAAATAGTAACACACTTCGTGTATTCTATTTTAACAGCAACATTTTCTTAACTTCTACTTTTTGATCGGCTTGTAATCTATAAATATAAGTTCCACTTGCTAAGTTGCTAGCATCAAAACTATAATTATAATTACCTGCATTCATTACTTGACTACTTATTATTCGTGAAACTTCACGTCCTAGAATATCATAAATAATTAAGTTAACTTCTGCTTGAACAGGTAAGCCAAATTTAATTGTAGTAGTTGGGTTAAATGGGTTTGGATAGTTTTGATCAACAAAGAATTCTTTTGGAATCATGTTTTCTTCATCCACCCCAACAGTAATGTCAAAAGTAACACTTATCGTATCAACGCTTGAAACAAGTGCACTTTCTGCACCTTTAGTTCTAAGTGCTAATTTAACTGTTTGACCTGTATTGTTTAATGCATCCATAACTTGTGTACCTGTAAGAACTACAAAAGTATCAGCGGCATTAAAATCAACTGCTGTTCCATCAACAATCATCTGCATTTGATAAATAAGATTATCACCATTAAGATCTACTGCTGCACCCCAATTGAAATTGAACTCTTGATCAGTTGCAGTAATTTGAACAGTTTTTGTATCATAAGTTGCTCTAGTTTCATCAGTAAAGAAGAAATATGGTGATGGAGGAGCAGCAACATCTTGTTCAATATCACTATACATTCTTGGAAGTATTTGGTAACCATCAAGTGGCGGATTTGAATTAGTAAATTGTCCACAAACCCCTGTTAAGTTTACAGGATATGTTGGCTCACCTTTTTCAGGAATACCTACATCTGGGTCAATAAACATTGCTACGTCTTTATATCCATCCCACATTGTTAATTTAGCCCATTTACCTGAATCTGGCCAAGTTCCTTCAAGTTTAGAAATTGCATTGATAGTAATTAAGCTTCCTTCATATTTTTCAGCATTATCCAAGTATTCTTTTATGGTTAATACTTTAGGAGTTGGGGCTGTAGAAGAACCTAATTTTGTAATATTTTCAGGTGTGAAATATATTTCTGTAAGTCCTTTATATTGCGATACTTTTCCTTTTACTAAAATAAGATCACCAATTTCAAAATTAGTTGTATCGTTTCCACTATCGTAAAGTTGAATACCTGCTGTTTCATCTTGGATTGTAAATAGTAACCCTGTTGTTGAGAAGTTATAAGAGGTTACAACACCTTTTGTGGTAACTTCTTCATCTTTTCTATCAGGAACGCCATCTGCATTAGCATCAATTCTTACAGCTGCAATAGTTTCTGCTTGAACTTTTTGAATGTCGAGAATAACGATAGGTAAAAATCCATCGCCTCTAGGCAAACCAGAGTAAACTATTTCTAAATCAGCATCATCATCAACGTTAGCTAAACGTACAATATCAATTTGTCCGTTTGCAGGTAGTATTTCAGAATCAATAAGTTCTGTACTCCAGCTACCAGCATCTGTAGGGTCGCCACCAGTATATTTTACTCGGTATAATGAGTTATTAGGAGTACTGCTTCGTGTACCAAAGATAAGGTCAAGATTTCCATCACCATCAATGTCCCCTGCAGCACCGCCAGTTAAACGAACAGCACCTAAATCGCTTAAATCAGCAATTTGATAGGAAACGGTAGCACCATTTTCGTTATTCATTAACATGTAAACTTGTGTTGAATTATAGTTAGCATAAAAGATTTCATCAAATCCATCGCCATTAACATCTCCAACGGAAGCAGATTGCATATTTGCTCCTGCATTAAGTCCGCTTTGGAAATGACCAAATTCATATTTTGAACTATCTGGATTGTAAGATACAGGGAATATATCTCCACCATAAGAGATACCAATTGCTGTTGCACCATTACCAACAGAAACAATATCCCAGTTAGATGAGCCAATTGACCAATCGCCATAATCTCCAACAACCATGTTCAAAAAATTTACGTCCATACTTCTTGGAGGACCAGCAAAGAACACCTCGTCTGCGTCATCGTTATCGATATTAGCAAGAGCAATAACATCAATTTGACCTTGTTTAGTTGCAGATACTAAACCTGGATCTAATAGTGAAGTTGTATAGCTTGCTGGATCTGTTATATCTCCACCTTGGTATTCAATTCTTTCAACTCTACTGCTGTATTTAAATCCAACAATAAAATCCATTAATGAATTGGCATCAATATCGCCTGCTTTTATACTGGTAATTTGAGGATAAGTAGCAGAGCTAAAGTTAGCAATAATATGTGGAATTAATGTATCTGCTGAAGCATCTTCAGTGAAAAGAACAACTTCTCCTTTTCGGTTACCTGAATATGCACCGATAAGAATTTCATCATTGCCGTCTTTATCAATATCAATAGTATTAGCAGAACGCCAAGGGAAAACACCATTTTGTTGATTTGAGATTGTATCTCCAGTTACAGGGTTGATTTTAAGAATTCTGTTATTAAGACTTTCAAAAACAACCATGTTGCCATTAAGCAGGGAAATGTCTCTGTAACTTCCAATTGGGTTGACACCGTTCATTTTCATAGTCCAAACTTCACTTCCATCTCCGTTATCTGGAATTTTATCTACACCAACAACTCCCCAACCGTAATGTTTTTTTCTTTCAACAAAAACAAATTCTTTTTTACCATCACTGTCAACATCAGTAAGTATGGCGTTAAAAGGTCTCATTTCTGTTTTTGCATCTGCAATTCCCATATTCCATTCTGCATTAGGTTTCCAAGTTCCATCGCCATTATCAACACCCATAGCATCGGAAGTAGAATCACCAGGAAATTCGTAAACAACAATTCTGCTTGGATTTGGATTTGCATCACTTAAATTGTTAACAGGACACCATATTATTTCACCTCTACCATCTTCATCCCAATCGCCAGCAAGAAGAACAGGCCAAGTATTTTGTGCTGGGATAGATGCAATAATAGTTTGCCATTTTTTTATCCATGCACCATTTACATATTCATATTTGAAAAGAGTTGGAATAAGTTCACCACCAGCTCCGTCATTCCAATCGTTATTAACAGCATACATTTCAATTAGACCGTCGCCGTCATAGTCCATTCCTGCAACAACATTACCAAATCCACCATCTGGAGATTTAATTTCGCCATTGTGAATAAATTTAGTTTGAACATCTTTACCGTTAAATTCAAGAGTCCAAGTTTCGCTACCATCTGCATTATCGGGAACATCACTAACAGAAACAATTGCCATTGAGAAATAACTTTTTCTATCAGCCAAAGCAACTTCTTGTTTACCGTCGTTATCAAAATCGGCAATTACAATTTTAATTGCACGCATGTGTTTTGCATCTGGAATGTCGAAATTCCACTCTGTGTTAGGTTTCCACCCACCAGAACCGTCGGCTACGCCCATGTTATCGCTACCATCACCAGGAGCTTCAAAAACATATATACGTGCAGGGGAAGGTGTAGTTGCACCTTCAGCAGGAGTCCAAACGATTTCTGGTTTTCCGTCACCATCCAAATCAGCTTCTGCTAATCCAGGCCAAGTATTTTGTGTGCGTGGTAATTCGGCACTCCAAACAGAATCCCAAGAAGTACCATTAAATTCATATTTGTACATACGTGGTGTGTAAGTTTGACCTGATTGATCTAACATATCGTTTACAAAATACATCTCGGTTTTACCATCACCATCAAAATCAACACCCGCAAGAACATTTCCAATTCCTAATCCGGCATCTGCAACAGGTATTGGAATTACTGCTTTTCTTACAAAACTATCTTGTGCAACAAGACTAACTGTAAGAAGTAGGGTTAATAAAATAAGTGTGTTTTTAAATTTCATCATAATACCTCCATTATGATTTGTGAGAGAATTAATTAGTGAAAAAATAAAAGTCTGATGAACGTTTCACCAGACTTTATTGTGTTACTATGTTATTTAAGTAATGTCATTTTTTTAGAAATAGTTTTAATGCCATTATTAATACTATATATATAAGTTCCAGAAGCTAATCTTGAAGCATCAAAAGTGATTTTGTAGCTACCACTTTCAAACTCGGCACCATTAACAAGAGTTGTAATTAGCTCACCTGTAATATTATAAACCGAAAGTGTAATAGGGGCACGCTCGTTAATTGCAAACTCGATAGTGGTTGAAGGGTTAAATGGATTTGGATAATTTTGAGTTACTTCAAAACTATTTGGTATTTGCGTAGTAACTTTTTCAACACCAACAATAGTAAGTTCAATTGTTGGAAGTGTTCCAGAATACACCCATTTTTCAACAGTCCATCCATAATATGATTGGCTATAAATATTATTGTTATCATCAACATCTACATAATAAGTTGATGTATATCCAGAAGCTGTATCTTGAACATGATTTGAGTATTGACCAGCTGCTGCATAATTCCATTCTGCAACATCAACTGTATCCATAATTGTACCTGTGTTTGGATTAACAAGATAGATTCTTCCAAAACCATAAGTCTTGCTATCGCCATCAATATAAGTATCTGCTGCAGCAAAAAGAATATTGTTAGTATTCATAAAACTCAAACCTAAAGCGGTGATGTTGGTTGTAGTAACCGAATCAATATTGTAAACGTCAATGTTTTCGTAATTAAAAGAAGGGGAGAGTGTATATCCATCAGTAATATTTCCAACATATGCGTATATTTTTCCGTTAGCCATATTGGAAACATAAATAACAGTTCCAGCATCATTTACTGTTACACCGTGAGCTAAACCATTATCAGGTAATGTGATTATTTGATGTGGTGTAGCAACTGAACCAGATGACCATTCCGAATCGTTAGAGTCGTAAACAAATACTTTACTTGGCTCATTTTCATTACCTTGTGTTGTAACAAAAACTTGTCCTAAACTATTTACATCGATAGCCCAAAGAGAATCAGGACTAAAAGCATTAGTTGCAGTAGATATTTTTTTAGGATGTGTATAAATGGAATCATCTTTTATTTCAAAAACTAAAATACTATGTTCAGCATCGTTGCTAGCAACATAAATTAAATCACCTTGCGTTGCAATATCCCATGCTTTATCCATATAGACTTGAGAAAAACCGTTAAGCCAAAGTGTTTGCTTTGGGTCAGTAAGACCGCCAAAACTAGCACCGAGTCTTCCTGTATTATAAGTAGCATTTTTATAACCAACTAAATAATACTCTCCAGATGAGGGTCTGCTAACTAAAGCAACAAAATTATTATCACCAGTTGTGGCTGCAACTGACATTGTTCTTTGGTTTGTTCCATTGGTATTATCATCATCGGTTACAAGAGCGGTTGCCCATTCGCCATCAAATACTTGAGCAAATGTAGTAGAACTTAAAAGGGTGAAAGAAAGAATTAGGATTAAAATAATGTAGAACTTTTTCATAAGTACCTCAGCTTTTTACTTACACATTTTTAATTGTTACATTAACTATAACTATTGATGTAAAATTGCAAATAATAGATTTAAAGTCAAGAAGAAGGTTATTAAAATTAAACTAATAAGTGTAGTAATTAACAAAATCATTTAACTAGTTATTGAGTAAATAGATTTATTATAGAACATTATTTATTGTGATAGCGCTAATTAACAGTGTAAAGGGTAACTGATTACTGCAGTAAAAAGGTTATTGCGATAATAATACTTAATTTAATATAAAACTGAATGACAAAAATTCTTGAATATATATTCAAAATTTTTTGTTGTTAGATATTTTGAATTGTGTAATTGAATTTTTATAGAGAAAACCAATCATCTAAAAACTCAAAATTATTCTCCAACTCCGAGTTGTGATAATACTCATTATTGTCTTTATTATATACATAATCTTTTAAGTATGTATTAACATTAGTAACAATATCATCAATTCCATTCATAACAAAATATAGCTCTTCTTCAGTCATAGCTGGATGAAGTGAAAATCTTACCCAACCAGGCTTTTCTGAGAAGTCGTGATTGTCAATCATAGTAGTAATTTTTTTAGAACGCGAAGGATCGATATGCAAAAGGTAATGCCCATAAGTTCCAGCACACGAACAGCCACCACGCATTTGGATACCATATATATCGTTTAGCAATTTTACCATTAAGTTAAAATGAATTCCTTCAACATAAAACGAAATTATTCCTAACCGTTCAGTAATATTATTTGCAAGCAGATGAACTTTTGGAATTTCTCTAAATCGTTTCAACGCAATCTGTAAAAGTTCATCTTCACGCTTGTGAATATTTTCAACACCCATATCATCTTTTAGTTTAAGACACATAGCGGTTCTAATGGCTTGTAAAAAGCCTGGAGTTCCGCCATCCTCGCGAGCTTCAATACTGTTAATATAACGATGCTCGCCCCAAGGATTTGTCCACTCAACAGTTCCACCACCTGGATGGTCGGGAACACTTCTGTTATATAGTGCTTTATTAAAAATTAAAACTCCCGATGTCCCTGGTCCGCCAAGAAATTTATGTGGCGAAAAGAATATTGCATCTAATCGTTCGTCGGGGTCTTTGGGGTGCATATCAATTTCGTCGTAAGGTGCCGATGCAGCAAAATCGATAAAACAATATCCACCATTTTGATGCATTATTTTTGCCAACTTATAATATGGAGTTCTAATGCCAGTTACATTAGAGCAAGCTGAAAATGATCCAATTTTTAATTTTCTGTTTTTATACTTTTTAATTTCTTCTTCCAACTTTACTTCATTAACTAAACCCTCTTCAGTTGGTTCAATAACAACGGTGTCAGCAATAGTTTCAAACCAACTAGTTTGATTTGAGTGATGCTCCATATGTGTTAAAAATATTACTGGCTTATATTCCTCAGGTATATCAATAAACTTTTTTAACTGCTCAGGAAGTTTAAAACCCAAAATTCTTTGCAGTTTATTTATTACCGTAGTCATACCAGAGCCAGCAGTGATAAGCACATCGTCATTGTTAGCATTGCAATGGTTTTTTATTATTTTTTGTGCGTAATGATATGCGTGAGTCATTGTTGTACCAGTAACACTAGTATCCGTATGGGTATTGGCAACAAATGGTCCAAACACATTTTTAATTTTATCTTCAATTGGTCCATACAATCTGCCACTTGCAACCCAATCGGCATAAATTATTTTCTTAGTTCCATACGGACTTTCAAATGTTTGCTCAATTCCAATTATATTTTTTCTAAACGGTTCAAAATATTTTTCTAACTCAGTCATATCTATCTCACAGTATCAAATTTTAATTTTGGAAATATAATAAATATTGTTAGACTTTTGGATATCAATTTTACTCTTCTTGAAAGACGTTCTTAATTTGAATAACTTTAATTATACATTTTGAGGAAAATATGAAAGTTATAATAAATAGTTTAGTTGCATTTCTTTTTGGAATAATGCCTTTGTCCGCTCAATCACTCGAGTTGCCTAGGGTTAGTCCTAAGGCAGAAGTTACTCAGCATATTGGATTGAGTTCAATTACAATTAATTATAGCAGACCTGGAGTAAAGGGAAGAAAAATATGGGGTAAGTTGGTTCCCTACAATAATGGAATTCCATTTCCCTGGCGAGCTGGTGCAAACGAAAATACTACAATTCAATTTTCGGATGATGCAAAAATAAATGGGAAAAATATAAAAGCTGGCATTTATGGATTCCACATAATACCGAGTGCTGATAAGTGGATTCTGATTTTCAACAAGCAAAATAAATCTTGGGGAAGTTTCTTTTACGATTCGGCATATGACGCTTTACGCTTAGAAGTAACACCTACCGAAAATGAATTTACAGAATGGTTAGAGTTTGGATATAGAGAATTAAAATCTAATTCAGTAACTGTTTTTATGAAATGGGAAAAATTAAAAATAGAATTCACAATTTTATTTAACGAAAAGGAAATTGTATTAAATGATATTCGTGAACAATTATTATCCTTACCTGGCTTCGGTTGGGAAGGACCAATGGAAGCTGCAACATTTTGTTTAGATAATAATTTTAATTACGACGAGGCTATTAAGTGGATAGACCTTTCTATTAGCAGAAATCCAAATTTTCAGAATAAAATTTTAAAATTTAAGTTGTTAAAAAAAATAAATAAAATCAACGAAGCACTTGCTGTAAAAAAAGATGCATTTAATAATTCTTCAGAAAAGGAGTTAAACCTTTTTGGTTATGAATTACTAAACAAAAATGAAATTGCTGAAGCAGTAAAAGTATTTGAATTAAATATCACACGCCATCCAAAATCGTGGAATTGCTATGATAGTTATGCAGATGCCTTAACTCGTGCTGGCAGAGGTGAGGATGCAATTAGTAATTACAAAAAAGCGTTAGAGTTTGCACCAGATGACCAGAAAGATAGAATTAAAAAAATGCTTCGAGAAATTGAAAAAGCAGAATAGATGTTAGAGAATATAGTGAATAAAACTATCTTTTAGATTTATTGAAACATAAAGAATTAAAGAGAATTGATGTTTCTATAATCGGCTAAGTTTTCAATAATGTATTAGTTATTTTAATTACGCTCAAAATAGCACTTTGTATTCTGTCATGCTGAATTTATTTCAGCATCTCCGACATGAATTCTAAGATTGCTAAAGTATCATGGATTGATGCTGAGTTAATTAGAACTTAGCCCTATAATCTAAATCTTTCACCTTTATCATTAAGAATGCAGCAATAAACATAGATAAACCCCCTAAAAGTAGGGCGTATATTGCATCTCCACCAAAAGCATATTTTACCATAAATCCTAAAATGGCTGCTGCAGTAATTTGTGGAATTACAATAAAGAAATTAAAAATTCCCATGTAAACTCCAAGTTTTTTTTGTGGAAGTGAACCAGTTAATATTGCGTAAGGTATTGAGAGAATTGAAGCCCACGCAATTCCAATTCCAATTTCGGAAAGTAATAAAAGCTCTGGAGTTCTAATTATGTAAAAGGAGGCTAAGCCTAATCCACCAAGCACTAAGCTAATTGCATGAACTTTTTTACGTTCCATTCTATTTGCCATCCAGACTAACAAAAATGCGGCAAGTGCTGCAATTCCATTATAAGCCGACATTAAAATACCCACCCAATCAGCACCAATATTATACTCTAATGATGTAGTATCTGTTGTTCCATAAATGTGATTTGTTACTGCTGGCGTGGTGTAAATCCACATTGCAAACAAAGCAAACCACGAAAAAAACTGAACGTACGAAAGCTGAATCATAGTTTTTGGCATTTTATATAAGTCAGTAATTACCGAAACTAACCCCGATGTTGTATTCATTTTGTTGCTTAATAAAGAAGTAACAATTTGAATAATTCCAAAAACTGAAATTCCTAAAAAGAATACGAGCAAACCATAATCCATGTATATATAAATGTCAAAAATTGTGTAGAGAATAATTCCAACAATAGTCCAAATAATTCCATTACGCATAAATAGTTTTGAATTTCTCTTGATATTCTTTGATGAATCCGTTTGAGGAATTTCTGAAATTTCGTCTTCATCAAAGGAAGCCAATTGCTCTGGAGTATATTCTTTCGTTTTAATAACTGTCCATAAAACTGCTAAGAAAAACGCTGCTCCACCAATGTAGAAAGAGTATTTAACAGATTCTGGAATTATTCCATCTGGTGCTGTATTACAAATGCCAAACCAATTTGTCATTATATAAGGAAGTGCAGAGGCTACAACTGCACCAGTTCCAATAAAAAAACTTTGCATAGAGAACCCAACAGTGCGTTGATTTGGTGGGAGCATATCGCCAACAAAAGCACGGAATGGCTCCATGGAAACATTTATTGAGGCATCCATTATCCAAAGCATTCCAGCAGCAACCCAAAGGGTGGGTGAATTTGGCATTACAAAAAGTGCAAGCGAAGCCAATATTGCACCAACTAAAAAGAATGGTCTTCGTCTGCCAAATCGGTTCCAAGTCTTGTCGCTCATATATCCAATTATTGGTTGTATTATTAAGCCCGTTACTGGAGCGGCAATCCAAAGTATTGGTATCTCGTCAATGCTTGCACCAAGTGTTTCAAAGATGCGTGATACGTTGGCATTTTGAAGTGCAAAGCCAAATTGGATTCCGAGAAATCCAAAACTCATATTCCATATTTGCCAAATTGATAGTTGTGGCTTTTGCATTTGTTACTCAATTATCATTTTAATTATTAGCTAAGAAAGATAGATAATTATTAAATTTATATTCATGTTAATTTAATTTGAGAATATATTTTTTGATTTTAGGCATTGTTGAAATATTAAATTTTGTTGAGCAAAACAGGGGCTCGGCTTTTTTTTATACTCCTTTGAAAAATGGAAATGAAAAAAGTTATCTCTTTAAAAAAGTATCTAACTCGGTAATCTGCACAGATGCAAAATCTATTGATGATTCGTTGTTAGAGATAGAGGAGCTATCCAAAGAATACGATTTTGCATATGGCTCAATTGCTTACGAAACTGGATATTATTTTGAAGATAAACTTAAACCCTTGATAACTAAGAGGAAACAGAAATTTATATCATTCCATTTTTTCAAAAAAAATGATGTTGAAGAAATTTCAACAATTGATATTAGTTTTAAGGGTTCTACCCTTATTGTTGTGGGTAAAGGTCTAAGTTCCCATGGAAAAATAGTATGGCACTTCTAAAATTCTTAAAAGTTCTATAACCTCTACCAACAGATTTCACTTCTTGAATTTTTCCATTTA
>CAMZLW010000049.1 GCA_947311785.1 uncultured Ignavibacteriales bacterium
CGGAAGTTCTCCATTAGAACAGTCGATGTGTAGGTTTTGGTCTCAGTTTTTTTATTTATCTTTTGTATAAACATCTTGGCTACTAATATACAACAATATAGCTATACAAGCAAGCACAAAATGCGTTGTAGGTAAAATACTCTTAGCCACACTATTTTGAGTGATTTGGTCTAACATCTTGTCTTTATTGAACTTACAACGTTTTTGACCGAAATTCTTGCGGAACTTCCGTTATAATAATTACCTATTTGAATATTTCCCCAATCGCCTTTTGCTGGTGTTGCGGCAGAAGAAGTGAATGTTGCCGAAGTAGCAACTATTGAACCTAACACATAAAGTCTTGTGTTGGTATTAAATTTTACTACAACATTAGCTTCAACAGTTAGCGTTACACCGTTATTAACTGTTAAATTTGTTGTAATGGTATAGGGACTTCCAGCAAGCGTTAATGTTGAATCGCTTGAGATTGTTCCACCAATGTTTGTCTGTGCTACGGTTGTAGCTAATAAGATTAGAATAAAGAGAGCAGTAGTTCTGACTTGCATATATCCTCCAATTATTAAATTAAAAATATTTGCTATTGAAAAGTTATCAGAAATGATTTTAATGGTGTTTCGATTTCCTAACCGTTATAAACAAGTAGAGGATTTTCAAGAATTGATGTTTAAGAATTAATTAGGCAAAACAAAGTAAATCATTTATGTTTTTTTCTTAAATCATATTTCTATTGTACGAAAAATAAAACAAGCTCTACAAGAAGAGTTTTAAGTATTTTTAAGTTTTGTGTTATTAGTCACACATTACAATTTGAAAAAATTATTTTAAATTAAAGGGTATTGGGTGCAAAATATAGATGTTAATTACTTTTGTTGAATCTATAAAAAATTCCACTACAATAAGTTATAAAGATATACTATCTTTATACAACTATATAATTACCGAAGGAATATTAACCTAATGTTGAGTATAGTTTTAGAAACTAAAGCAATTTAACTACGTCATACTTTTGGAAAATAATTTAATACATATATTAAAAGGAGTAGCTTTATGAATAAGAAGCAATTACTACTAAAAATTTTAGCAACATTTCTCTTTTTTCAAATAGGAATTTTTGCAAGCCAAACTGAAAAAATAGACCAACTACCAAACGGAGTATCCATTCATCAATTGGATAATGGCATTGAAGTTCTGCTAATTGAAAATCCAGCATTGCCTATGATTGGGGTTAACACGGTTGTAAAAGTTGGCTCGGCTTACGAAACTTTTTCTACAAGCGGGATGAGTCATATGTTAGAGCATTTGCTTTTTAACGGAACATCCACAATGACGCAACGAGAACTTTACGATTTAACCGATAAAATTGGCGGATACAATAACGCAAATACTTCGGAATATTATACAAATTTTATGATGGTAACTCCATCCGATAAAATTGCAGAAGGAATGAAAATACAAGCTGGAATGTTGTTCGATTCAAGTCTGCCAGAAGAAAAATTCCAAAAAGAAAAAGGTATTGTTCTTGAAGAAATTGCAAAATCGCTTACAAGCAGTAGGGAGCAAACTCACCGAAATGTAATTGATGTTATTTACAATGGTCATGCTCTATCGTTACCAACTCTTGGAACTTACGAAACAATAAAAAATATGGATAGAGATTACGTTTATGATTTCTATAAAAACAATTACGTTCCTAATAATATGCTTATGAGCGTTATAGGAAATTTCAAAACCAATGAGATGTTAAAATTAGTTAAAGAAATTTATGGCAGTGCAGCACCAGGTAATGTTGTGCGTCCTAATATTACCGATTGGGGAACTGGCTTTGACGCACCAAAGAGTAAAGCAAAAAAACAAGTTTCGCATAGATTTTACAACGGTGCAGAGACACATTTGCAACATTTTTATTTAGTTGAAAATTATTCTTCCGATTTTTTCGATTTGTTAGATTTATCTTTTGGCAAATTAAAAGATGAAGTTAAAAAAGAACTTCAAGAAAAATATCCAGATGAAATTGAAAGTTTAGAGTTTTCAATTCATAATAATCCAATTAAAAATTTTTTAGAATTTGATGTAGTGCTAAACACCAATAAAAATATTGAGCAAATTTCGAATACGCTTAATGAAAAAGTAAAAAAACTAAATTTTGCTCTTACAAACGAAACTATAAATGCCGAAGCTATAAAAACACGCACAACATTTTTGAAGCAAATTGAAAAGCCACATATGTTTGGAATTTATAATGCAGGGCTTATTGCCGAAAACGGACTTGAAACAATTATAGCTGCGTTTAGTGGCAACGGAGTTTACACTGCAGGTAAGCAACTAAGAAAATTTAAAATTGCAGGAACTCCACAAATTATTATTCAACATCCATCCAAAAGTGAAGCCAATGTTGAGGTTGCTGAAACAAAGATTGAGCTTTTTGAGAATGGCACGAATAAATCCGTAGTAATTGCAAAGCAAAATAGTGCAAGCAATTTACTTGCAATTCATTATATGTTTAAATATAAAGCTGAACACGAAAAAAAGTATAGAAATGATGTTGCTAAAAAATGGCATACTGCTTTTGGAAAAAGAATGGAGAGTACCGAGAACCAAAGTAAGTGTAGCAAGTACGGACTCAGTTTCGTTGTAAACGATAATCCATATATCCCAATGGATAATATTTATTTGAGTCCAACATTTGGGTACATCCGTGTTGAGGGACTTGGCAATGATATTGAAGGAGCAATAAAATATCTGAACGAAGAGATGTTAAACTTTGTTCCAACAGAAGAAGAGTTTAACGAAGTAAATAAAAAGAAAGGCGGAATGCCTTCAATGATGATGGGCGGAAAAAACAAAAGTAAAGAGATGTATAAAAGTGCATACGAATCGTTAGTAATGATGCCAGTAATTGAAACTCGGGATATTAAAATATTGGATTACGAAAAATTTCTTCAGTTTGGGAAAGAATATTTTACACCACCCAACATAATTATTTCTGTTGTTTCAAAAGAATTGCCAGAAGTAGTAAACGGATATTTTGCAAACTTTGGAGGCGAAAATATTACTCCAGAGCTTACTGGAGTAGCAAAACAGCGTGGATTTAAAAAATGGAATGAAGCTAAAAAAATTGAACAAGATGGCGGAGGTGAACAATCGCACACATTTTACGGCTTTGTGAAAAATGTTGATAAAGCAGATGAGCCAGCATTAACAATACTTTCACGAATGTTAGCTGATGATATTTCGTTTAACATTAGAGAGAAGCAAGGTTTGGCATACAGAATGAGTAGCGGAATTAAATTGGTTGATGGCAAAGCGTTAATTTATGTGAACGTGCCAACTCAACCAAAAAATGTTGATAAACTTATTCCACAATTTGAGGGACTATTTAATTCTAATTTTGCCGATAAAAAAGCGGATGAAGATTTAGAGAAAACTGTAAATATGTATCTTGGAAAAATGATGTTCCGAAGATTATCGAGCATAAATCAAGCATACTATTTGGCTCACTCATATTACTACGATGGCGATATTACAAGCGATGAGAAAAATCTTGAAGCAATTAAAAACGTTAAATTAGATGACATTAAACGAGTTGCTAAAAAGTATTTAAAATCTGAAAATAGTGTTGAAATAGTGATTCGTTGATAATTTTTTTATATACTAAGTAATAAAAAAAACCGCTCTACATAAACAGAGCGGTTTAATAATATACAACTAGCTTAAATGCTTGTAACTAAGCACCATCTTCAGTTGGCTCAACCCATTTTTCGCCTTGTGCAGCTTTTTGATTTGGTGGATTTGTTCCTTTAAGCGATAGTATATAACTACCAACTTCTTGAATTTGGTTTGGGCTTAATTGCGATTTCCAACTAATCATTCCTTTTGCGGGAACACCTTCTGATATTGTATGGAAAATATTTTTAATACTTCCACCATGTATCCAATATTCATCAGTAAAGTTAGGTCCAACTAATCCCTCGCCATTAAATCCGTGGCAAGCAGCACAATTTTTAGTAAATGTTTCTTTGCCAGCAGAGAGTGCCCCAACATCGGTTAAAACTGTTACAGTCTCTTCCGAAATCATAGCACCACTTTTGGTAAGCATTTCTAACCTAATATTAGCTGCTTTAATTTCTTGCTCGTACTCATTTATTTGAACATTACCATCACCAATTACGTGGTAATCAATCATATAAACAAAGGCAAATACTATAGCACCATAAAATAGTGCGTTCCACCATGGTGGAATTTTGTTGTCGAGTTCTCTAATGCCGTCAAAATTATGATCTAGCATAATATCGTCTTCTTCTTGAATAGAAACCGACTGAGTCATAGAGTGGATAAATTTACTAAACGGGGTTATTACCTTTTCTCCTTTAGTATCGTTACTTTCTGCATAAACCAACACTAACCACAAAACAAATGCAATTAAAAATGTAGTTATAGCAATTACAACTTTCAGCACCGAACCGTAACCATCATCTGTGGCTTCGGTTCCAGCAAAAATATTTGTGCTGAAAATAAGTAAAAACCAGAAAGTTGAGATAAAACTTAATTTTCTTTTATTTTTCATTTTTACTCTCTTCGTTTAATTTTATTTCATTATTATCTTGCAAAGGTATGCTTGCTAATTTTTCCATATCTGATTTGTCTTGTTTAAGAACCCAGTATAAAACTGAAGAAAATATAACAAAGAATAAAACCAAACTAATTATTGGAAATATAGAAACACCATCTATTGATGATAAATTTTGTGAAAACATATTTAACCTCTACTTATTTTCAGCTTGTTTAACTTTTATATCTGTACCAAGACGTTGCAGATAAGCAATTAGTGCAACAATCTCTTTGTCGGAATCAACAATAATTCCAGTCTCTAATAAATCATCTGCAATTTCAACAGCCTGAATTTGAAGATCGCTTACCGCTTGGTTTTCATATCCTTCAGCGTAAGGAACTCCAATCATTCTCATTACATTGATTTTAGTAGGAGTATCATCTGTGTTTAATTGTTGCTCTAATAACCAAGGATAACTTGGCATAAGCGAACCAGGTGACATTTGTCTAGGGTTTTGCATATGCAGGTAATGCCACATATTAGAATATTTTTTCCCAACTCTATGCAAATCAGGACCCGTTCTTTTTGAACCCCACAAATGTGGATGATCGTAAACATATTCACCAGCTTTTGAATACTCTCCGTACCTTTCGGTTTCTGAACGGAATGGTCTTACCATTTGAGTATGGCACGAGTTACACGATTCGCGAATGTAAATATCTCTACCTTCCAATTCTAAAGGTGTATAAGGTTTTACACTTTCAATTGTAGGTATATTTGATTTAACTAACCATGTTGGAATAAATTCAACTAAGCCACCAACTAAAATTACAACGGTTGCCAAAAGAGCAAATTGAATTGGTTTTCTTTCTAACCAACGGTGAGATTTTTTACCACCACCACTATCTTTTTCTAATGCAGGAGCTTCTGCTTCTTCGTTAGCAACAAAGGTTCCTTGTTGTGCGGTTTTATAAAGATTCCAAACCATTATTATTGCACCAGTTAAATATATTGTTCCACCAATAGAGCGGGTAATATACATTGGAACAATTTGTAAAACTGTTTCTAAAAAGTTAGGATATTGTAAAACACCAAGTGGTGTAAACTCTTTCCACATTAAAGATTGTGTTAAGCCTGACCAATACATTGGCACAACCCAAACAACCAAACCAAGAGTTGCAAGCCAAAAATGAGTTGTTGCCCATTTTTTTGAATAGAGCGTTGTGTTCCATAGTTTAGGAACTAACCAATAAAGCATACCAAAAGTTAGTAAGCCATTCCAGCCAAGAGTTCCAACATGAACATGTGCAGGAATCCAATCTGTAAAATGAGCTAAGGCATTAATGTTTTTAAGCGATAACATTGGTCCTTCAAACGTTGCCATTCCGTAAGCTGTTACAGCAACAACGTAAAATTTAAGAACTGGATTATCACGAACTCTATCCCAAGCACCACGTATTGTTAGTAATCCGTTAAGCATACCACCCCACGAAGGAGCAATTAACATAATTGAAAAAACTGTACCGAGCGATTGTGCCCAATCTGGAAGTGCCGAATATAACAAATGATGAGGACCAGCCCAGATATACAAAAATATTAATGACCAAAAATGGATAATAGAAAGCCTATAAGAATAAACTGGACGATTAACCGCTTTTGGAAGGAAGTAATACATTAAACCCAAGTATGGCGTGGTTAAAAAGAATGCAACCGCATTATGCCCATACCACCACTGCACTAATGCATCCTGAACACCAGCAAAAACTGGATAACTTTTAAAAAGTGAAACTGGAACTTCGAGTGAATTGACAACATGAAGAACAGTAATAGTAACAAAGGTGGCAATGTAAAACCAGATTGCTACATACATATGTTTTTCGCGCCTTTTAATTAACGTTCCAATCATATTTGCACCAAAGGCAATCCAGGCAACGGCAATCATAATATCAATTGGCCACTCAGCTTCGGCATATTCTTTAGATGTTGTAATTCCTAAAGTGTAAGTAACTGCAACGGCAACTATAACTAATTGCCATAGCCAGAAATTTATTCGGCTAAGCACATCACTATACATTCTCGATTTGGTTAGGCGTTGTAAGGAATAATAGACTGCGGTAAAAATACCGTTGCCGACAAATGCAAAAATTACAGCATTTGTATGTAGCGGACGCATCCTACCAAATGTTAAATACTGAAAGTCGAAATTCAGCCAAGGAAGATAGATCTGAAACGCTATCAAAAGGCCATACGTCATACCCACAATACCCCAAACAGCTGTTGCAATGATAAAGAGTTTAACTATCTGATTATCATATTTGAATTTTTCTAAATTCATTCATTAGCTCCTATGATGTTAATTGTTTGTTTGTTTTATTTGTTTGTTACTATTTTTGCTGCTTTGAGGTTTGTTGTCATCAAATAGAATTCTGACCGAAGGAGTGTATTTATCGTCGTATTGTCCCGATTTAACTGCCCACAGAAATGCAATTAAAAACCCAATTGCTACTGTTAAAGAAAAACCAATTAGAACTAACATTACTGACACTACAAAAGTCTCCGTCTTTTTGCTAAAATATTTGTTGCAAGTGTTGTAAATACAACTATTGTTATTGAGCTTACAGGCATCAGAATTGCCGATATAACTGGCGATAACGTACCTTGAACCGCAATGCTAATTCCAATAAAATTATAAATAAACGAAATAACAAAACTTGCTATAATAATTTTTTTACTTGTATTAGAGAATTTAATAAATTCTTTTATATTTTTAAAGGACTTTGCGTCCATTATTCCATCACAAGCAGGAGAAAAATTATTTACATCTTCCGAAATTGAAATGCCAACATCACTCTTAACCAATGCACCAGCGTCGTTTAGCCCATCTCCTATCATTAATACCTTCTCTTTTTTATTTTGAAGTTCCGAAATAAAATTTAATTTTTCTTGTGGAGACTGATTAAAATTTAACGAATTATCATCTGGGAAATATTTTTTTAAACTTTCTCTCTCTCCATCGTTATCGCCAGATAGAACAAATAATTTATATTTTGAAATTAATGAGGATATTATTTTCTTTAATCCCTTTCTATAAATATTTGAAATTCTAAAATATCCAAGTTCTTTACCATCAATTGATACAAAAACATTTGTTGAAATATTTTCAGAATTTTTACTGCTATTAGGAAATGCAAAATTATGCGAACCTATTAAAATTAGTTTATTGTCAATAATTCCAGAAATTCCTTCGCCACTTTTTTCTACAAATTTAGTTACTTCACATTTTTCTGTTGCCTTCAAAGTAGATGCAATGCGTATGCTTAATGGGTGAGATGAATTAAGAACTAATGCTCTAATAATATTTGCATCATTTTGTGATAATTTATTTCCTTCAAATTTTATTTCTGAATTAAATGTTTCTGTTATTGTTCCTGTTTTATCAAAAACTATTGAAGTAATATCTGCAAGCTTTTCTATAACGGCTGTATTTTTTACATAGAATTTATTTCGACCAAGAATGCGTTGAGTATTGCCTAGTGTAAACGGAGTAGAGAGGGCTAATGCACAAGGACAAGCAATAATTAGGACTGCAGTAAAAGCATTAAAGGCTAATTCCAAATCGGTTGTCATCCAATAAAGAAAGGAGGTTGTGGCAATTGCCAAAATTATAAAAGTAAAATATTTGCTTATAAAATTTACAGAAGAATCTATTTTACTCTCATATTTTTTGTCGAATGCTTTGCTATTCCAAAGTTGTGTTAAGTAACTTTGCGAAACATCTTTTACAATATCTACTTCAATTGCAGCTCCTATTTCTTTTCCGCCAGCAAAAATCATTTCGCCATTTAATACTTCAACTGATTGCGATTCGCCTGTTACAAAACTGTAATCAATATTTGCTTTGTCGCTTATTAATATTGCATCAGCTGGAATTAGCTCGTTGTTTTTTACTGTTATGCGTTGCCCAACCTCTAACTTATCAACAGGAATTGTGGTTTCCTTTCCATCCTTAGAAACTGTAACTGCAATAGGGAAATAGGATTTGTAATTCCGTTCAAAATTCATTGCATCGTAGGTTTTGTTCTGGAATACTTTTCCAGTAAGAAGTAAAAAGACAAGTGCTGTCATTGAATCGAGATATCCTGCACCTCCACCAATAAATATTTCGTAAAGTGACCTGAAAAAGAGGACAAAAATTCCGAGCGTAATAGGAACATCAATATTTACAATCTTTTTCTTTAATCCTTTAAATGCCGAAATGTAATACTCGCTTGCACTATAAAAGAAAACAGGAAGAGAAATAAGTAAGCTCATCCAACTAAAAGTATTTTGTAACTCAGTTGTAACAGAATTTTGAAAAGAGAGATACTCGGGGAAACTAAAGAGCATAACATTTCCAAAACTAAAGCCGGCAATTCCTATTTTATAGTATAGGCGTTTTAACTCCTCTTTCATTTTATCATCGCGGTTGGTTTCAAGGCTTAAATTAGGAATGTAGCCAAGTGAATCTAATTGCTCAACAATATTTTTAATTGTTGTTTCATTTTCTTTAAATTTTACCGAGAGGGTTTTCTTCAAAAAATTCACTTCAGAGTGTGTTACTCCGCTATCAAATTTGTAAAGGTTTTCCAAAATCCAAACGCAAGAACTACAGTGCATTTGTGGAATATCAAAAGTGATTGCAGTAGTTTTACCATCGGAGAATTCTATTAATTTTTGGATTAATTCTGGGTCTTCAAGAAAATCGAAATTTCTTTTGATAGAATCTTTTTTAGAAATACCAGGAGTTTCATCTATTGCATAGTAATTACAAAGGTCGTTTTCGTTAAGCATTTCGTAAACAGTTTTACAACCGTTGCAACAAAAATATTTATCATTTATTTTAATTTGCTCGTTGGGGCATTCAAGTCCGCAATGATAGCAGTTTTTGTTCTCTTCCACAGTTACCAAAAATTTATTTTAATTAGAAGATAAATTACAAAATCAAAATATCATAAGTTGTCTTTTTTGCTTTTATCATTGACTCGAACGGCTCGGGGACAAGCCCCATGTTCTGGGTATTCTTCCCTTCGGTCAGACTACCCAGAACATGGGATATACAGAATTAAAAATACATGAGTTCTCCGAACTCCGTATTTTCAACTCTGCATATCCCCGAGCCGTTGCAAGGCAAAGAAAAAGAGCAGTAGAAAATAAACTCGAATTATTGAATCTAAAAATAGAATTGCAAAACTGACAGACATAATAGTTTTGTTTTAGCCACACTACATCTTAAGATATTAAGCAATGGATTTTGTAATTTATATGTCTTAATAATCAGGAAACTTTAATGATAAACTTCAAAGAGAAAGCTAATTTAATTTGGCAAGTTGCCGACTTATTGCGTGGCGATTATAAACAATCGGATTACGGTAAAGTGATTTTACCTTTAACTGTTTTAAGGCGATTGGATTGTGTTCTTAAGCCAACAAAGCAAAAAGTTTTAGATTTTTTACCAAAAATCAAAGATAAATCTGATAGTGCAAAGGACTTAATACTCAACAATAAATCAGGGCATAATTTCCATAACAGAAGTAAATTTGATTTTGAAAAGCTAAAAGATGAACCTGATAAAGTTGCTGCTAATCTCAGAAACTACATCAACGGATTTTCTGCAAGTGCCAGAGAAATAATTGAATACTTCAACTTTGACGACCAAATAGAAAGAATGGACGACCCTAATTCTGATATTCTTTTTCTCATTATTAAAGAGTTTGCTGAAATAGATCTTGCCGATATGGGCAGTATGGAAATGGGTTATGTGTTTGAAGAACTAATCAGGAGATTTGCTGAACAATCAAACGAAACCGCAGGAGAGCATTTTACTCCAAGAGAAGTTATTAAGTTAATGGTAAATCTTTTATTTATTTCCGATAGCAAAACACTAACAAAAGAAGGAATTGTAAAAACTCTTTACGACCCTGCTTGCGGAACTGGTGGAATGCTTTCGGTTGGTGAAAAACATTTAAATGACTTTAATAAAAAAGCAAAACTCGAAGTTTTTGGACAAGAGATAAATCCGGAATCTTATGCAATTTGTAAATCGGATATGCTGATAAAAGGGCAAAATCCATCCAACATAAAATTTGGAAATACTTTTACAATTGATGGATTGGAAGATGAACAATTTGATTATATGCTTTCAAATCCACCGTTTGGTGTTGACTGGAAAAAAGCACAAAAGATAATAAAAGCAGAAAGTGAAAACAAAGGTTTTTCAGGGCGTTTTGGTGCTGGATTACCGAGAATAAATGATGGCTCTTTGCTTTTTTTGCTACATATGATTTCTAAAATGAAAGCAAGTGGAACAAGAATAGGAATTGTTTTTAATGGCTCACCTTTGTTTACCGGACAGGCAGGAAGCGGAGAAAGCAATATCAGAAAATGGATTATTGAAAATGATATGCTCGAAGCTATAATTGCAATGCCAGACCAACTTTTTTATAACACTGGAATTGCAACTTATGTTTGGATATTGAACAACAAAAAAAGTAAAGAACGAAAAGGCAAAATTCAATTAATAAATGCAACTGGTGCAAAAGATGATGAGTTGATTGAAGAGGGAAAAAGAGATTTTAACCGCTTTTACGAAAAAATGACAAAGAGTTTGGGTAACAAACGTAAACAAATAATTGAAAACGGAGAAGAAAAAGGGATTGGTTTTATCACTAAACTTTATGGAGATTTTGAAGACCTGCCTGCCGGCGAGGCAGGAAATCAATTTGTAAAAATCTACCCGAATAAGTTTTTCGGTTATCAGCGGGTTACAGTTGAACAACCTTTGCTAATGGATAATGGAGAATTGAAAATTGATAATAAGGGTAACCCAAAACCAGATACAACAAAACGAGATTATGAAAATATCCCTTTCTTGCGTGAAGTAAAGGCACACGGTCGTGTGTCTCTTGTTCCCCAAACAATTGAAGAATACTTTAACCGAGAGGTAAAACCACACTTGCCCAATGCTTGGGTTGATGAAAGCAAAACCAAAGTTGGTTACGAAATAAACTTCACAAAATACTTTTACGAGTTTAAACCATTACGTTCACTCGATGAAATTAAAGCCGATATTTTAGCCTTAGAAGAAAGCACTTTAGAACTTGAAAAAAAGGTATTAAAATAAAATGGGAAAAGATATTGCCATAAAAAAAGAATTATTTAACGGCATAGCAACTCTAATTGACCAGGCTAAAAACAAAGTTGCTGTTTATTTAAATACGGAAACTACCCTACTATATTGGAATATTGGTAATTTTTTATTATGTGAATTAAAAAAAAATCAAATTGCTTATGGTAAACAAATTCTTGTAACACTGTCGCAACAATTAAATTGGAGCCACCTAATAGAACTTGCACACATCTAACATATTGAAAGAATATTAAAGGTAATGACTAATGAAAAGTAGTAAAGAAAAGATAATCATTTATCAGAATGCAGACGGTAATATAATGTTTGATGTTCAACTGCAAGATGATACAGTATGGATAAATCGTATGCAAATGGCGAGTTTATTCAATAGAGATGTTAAAACAATTGGGAAACATATAAATAATATTTTTGATGAAGGCGAATTAAACAAAGAAGTGGTTGTCGCAAAATTTGCGACAACCACTAAACACGGTGCTATAAAAGGAAAGACCCAAACCAAACAAGTTGATTATTATAATCTTGATGTTATTATTTCGGTTGGTTACAGGGTGAAATCGCCACAAGGAACTCAGTTTCGTATTTGGGCAACAAAACGCATTCACGAATACATTGTAAAAGGTTTTACAATGGATGACGACCGCCTGAAACAAGAAGGGGCAAGAAATCGATATTTTGAAGAATTACTACAAAGAATTCGTGATATACGTAGTAGTGAACGGAATTTTTACCAAAAAGTAACCGATATTTATGCAAGCAGTATCGACTATAAAAAAGACGATGCCATTACAAAACAGTTTTTTGCAACAGTGCAAAACAAAATGCACTTTGCCATACACGGACAAACGGCAGCAGAAATGATACACAGCCGAGCCAATGCCGACAAACCATTTATAGGACTTACCAATTATAAAGGCAATTACATTACACAAAGAGATATTAGCATTGCAAAAAATTACCTAAACGAAGATGAACTAATACAACTTAACCTTATTGTATCAATGTATTTGGATTTTGCCGAACTGCAAGCCACAAACGGTAGACTAATGAAAATGCAGGACTGGATACAAAAGTTAGACGATTTTTTAAGAATAAGTGAAAAAGAACTTTTAACAAATGCAGGTAAAATAAGCCACCAAAAAGCAATTGGAAAAGCCAAAACGGAATATGAAAAATACCGCAAAACAGAAGATAAAAAATACATCTCGGACTTTGACCGTGAAATGAAGAGGTTGGAAAGCAAGGTTAAAGGAAAAGGCTAATGATAAGATACGAAAAATACAAAGAGAGCGGTTTTGACTGGATTGGTGAAATTCCTGAACATTGGGAGGTGAAAAAACTGAAGTATTTAACTTTTATTGGTAATGGCAAAGACCATAAAAAGGTATGGGATAATAGTGGAGAATATCCAATAATCGGAACAGGTGGTAAATTTGGAAATGCTAATACATTTTTATACGATAAGCCTTCAATAATATTAGGGAGAAAAGGAACTATTAAGGTTCTACCCTTATTGTTGTGGAATTAGTAAATTTGCATTAAAAAAGGTGTGCCGTGTTTTCAGAGGATTTTTTTAATTTATTATTAAATTTTGGTAGTGATTGGAAAGTTGACAAAGTAAC
>CAMZLW010000050.1 GCA_947311785.1 uncultured Ignavibacteriales bacterium
ATCGCAATAGATTCTCGTTGAGTCGATTCTAACAATTTATCATTTCGAAACTAAACTATAACTCATTTAGCAATAGTTTTATAGTCGATCTTTCTCGTTTTAGTTTTTTAGGTTATACTATACAATTATTTTTTTCATCCGAAAAATAACAACTTTTACAATGAAATTTATTTTTATTATACTTCCCTTTTCTCATCAAATTAATTCCAACAAGCATTTTGGATTCAAAACTTTTTAACATTTCTGTGTCAATTTCTAAAAGTGTATTTTCATCAGGAGACTCAATAAAAACTAATTGACAAATAATCTTTTCAATTTTGGCATTCATCTTACTAACTAAAAATGCATAAAACATAAGTTGATATTTGTAATTTTCTAACTTCTCGATAGCAGAATATTTTTTAAGACTATCGGTTTTGTAATCTATAATATAAGCTGTGTTACCATCCAAAATTAATTTATCAATAATTCCATATAAATAAAAATCATTTTGCTTTATATATATTTCGTATTCATTTCTGTAATTGTTATAGTTGCCAAGTTTTTCATAAATATTTGAATTATAATAATTTTCTATCATATTTATGATGTTTAGTTTTATACTACTTAAATCTTCTTTATTGAAATTTTCAGAATTAGACTGAAGTATTTCCTCAATTCGTTCACTCAATTTTTCTACTTCAATTTCTTCTTCCAATATTTGATGGATTATACTCCCCTGAATATTGGCAGGAAGCGAATACGAGTTTTCTGTTTTCTCTTTATCCAATTCATCAACTAATAATTCTTCTTTCTCTTTATAGAAAAGTGATGTATATCCTAAATCGTAAACCAAGTAATACTTAAGTGGGCATTGATTATATACAGATATTTTACTTGCAGAAATTATTTCATTCTGCTCAACATCATTAATAACATTAATATTAATTTCAAATTTAGTTTCAGTTTCCTCATACTTGGTATGAATATTTTGGTTATCTATTTCAATTCCACGAATAAAAGGGATTTCTATTTCCACATTTTTATTGGAGTTTACAAACCCCTTATCCTCTTCGTGTAAATAAGAAATTTCACCATTTAATATTTCACTCCCTGTAAATTCTTTAATATTTAACCCTTGCTGGAATAGTGAAAGGAATGAACCCGCAGCAGGATTCTCCTTAAAAGTTGCAGAAATGAAGAGATAGCTTTCTGCCCTTGTTACAGCAACGTATAATAACCGTTTTAGTTCGGCACTATTTTTTTTAATATTTACATAATTAAAAATTCCTACAATTGGAGCAGTAACATTAGCTTCCAAATAATTTTCATTTGCTGTTTTTGTTAAAATTCCAAAATCTTTATCAACGCTAACACTTTTGGATTTCACTCTATCATCCATACTTTTTGAATTTGTATCAACAAGAAATAGAATGGGGAACTCTAATCCTTTAGAAGCATGTATTGTCATTAGCTTCACATTTTTGTCATCTTCCGAAATCACAGCTTGGCTTTCATCCTCTGTTTTATTTATTGCATCTTTTAAATATGCTACAAAATCGTATAATGTTGTTGAGCCTTTATCCACAAAGGAAATTGCAACATTTATTAGCTTATCTAAGTTAGCAAAAATTTGTTCGCTATTTTTACTTGAAGCAACCTTTGCCCAATAACCAGATTCTTGCAGCATTTCTCTTACTAAAACAGAGAGCTGTTTAGACTTTGCACTTTGTATATTACTCTGTAATTTACCAAGTACTTCATCAAGCTCATTTTTATCGTAGGCATAGTTAATAAATTTTTCGTAAAATGAGTCTCCATTATACTTTGATATTTGATACAACACTCTATCAGTAAGCATAAAAAATGGTGACCGTAAAACTGCAACTAACGCTTCATCGCTTTTAGGATTCAATAAAAAACTTAGATAATTGTAAACATCATATATTTCTTGGCGTTGATAAAAGCCTTTGCCCCCATATATTAAATAGGGAATTTTATATTTTAGCAATTCTTTTTCTAAATGGAAGAAGGATTTTTTTTTGCGTGAAAGAATTGCAATATCCTTAAACTCTACTTTATTGTTTTCTACTAACTCAACTATTTTTTTTGCAACTAATTCGTACTCACTTTCCGAATCACTACTTCCGTTAGAGAGTAAGAATGCAATTTCACTTTCTGTTTCCTCTGTCTTTGCGTAAACTAAATTATCATATTTAACTTCATTAAAAATAGATTTAGGATTTTCAAAAAGTTTGCCAAACAATTTATTTGTAAAAAGAGTTAATTCTTTTGATAGACGAAAGCTGTGTGGTAACTGGAGCAAACTGCTTTCATCACCAGCTTCTTTAATTACTTCCTTTGTTTTATTAAAGATTTGTAAATCTGCCCCACGGAACATATAAATGCTTTGCTTTTCATCACCAACCACAAAGAGGTTACCACGTTTTAAGTAATCTAAAATTGGTATAAAAATATTATATTGCGTTTCATTTGTGTCCTGATATTCATCAATCATAAAATATTTGTAACGAGTAGCCAAGTATGATTTAACGTCTTCACGCATAACTAATTTTTCGGCAAGCAGAAGCAAATCTTCAAAATCGAGATACCCTTTTTGCATTTTCTTCCGATTATATCTCTCTATAATTGGGTTCCACAATTTTAGAATATCATATCCATATTTTGCAAGCTCTAATTCGGCTGACTTAAAATCCTCACTGAAATTAATCACCTTAAATTCCGAATAGAATTCTTCAATAAAATATATCGCATTATGAATTCCTTCTCTATTTTTCTTTGAGAGAAAACCTGTAGCCCTTACAGTTCCCTTTTGAGTTAATATTTCAGTAAATATTTCATTAACACTACTAATTAATTTAAATGTATCTGCTTTATCCAATGTTAACAATAAGCCGTCAACCTTAACAGATATTGTGTTATCTTCTTTAATTGTTTTTGCTTTATCATTAATCTCTTTTATTGAAAAGATTAAATCGTCAACTTTTTCATCAAAAATTTCAGCAAAATATTCTAAAAATAATTTATTAAATATTTTTGCAGTTTCATTTTCCCCTTTAGAATAAACAGTTTGAACAACTTTCTCTACATCCCTTCGCTTTGCAATCATCTTTTTAAGAACTGATTGTAGTATTTTCTTAGAGCCGAGAAGCCTGATATTATTTTTCACATATTCAACCAGGTTATCATTGTTACGTATTGAATTTTGAATTATTTCATCTATGGAGGAAGTTATTAGTTCGTTGGATATTCTTTGGTCTATTGGAATAAAGTTTGCGTCAATACCAGCTTCGGTAGGAAACTCCTTTAACATTTCAGTGCAAAAAGAATGAATAGTGGAAATCTTTGCCGACACTAACTCACGTCTAAGTTTTTCAAGCTTCTTAGCATTTGGGGTATTTCCCGATTCAGATAATCGCAATTCTATTTCATTAGCAATTCTTTTATAAAGTTCGGAAGCTGCCTTATCGGTAAAAGTGATTGCTACAATATTATTTAACGAAATGTCTTCTTCTAAAAGTATTGATAAATAACGCCGTGCCAAAACAAAGGTTTTACCAGAGCCTGCATTTGCGGTAAGCGAAATATGCTTACTATGATTAAGTGCATCTTTTTGATGCTGTGTTAAACTATACATTTTTTTTTATTTCAATTTTAATTGTAGTTCCATCTACTGAAGTTTTTTCAATAAATATTTTGCCATTTGTTTGATTTAAAAATCGCTTAGTTAAAGCAAGTCCTAATCCCATTCCATTTTTTTTAGTAGTGAAATTTTCATCAAAGATATTTTCAATAATTTTATTATCAATCCCTTCGCCATTATCATTTATTATTACAGACGCTATGGTGGCAGTCTGCAAAAGCAAAATATCAATCTTGCTTGCCTTTGCCTGAATAGAGTTTCTAATTAAATTAATAATCATTCTTTGAAATTGCTCTTTATCACTATTAATAGTTATGCTTCCAATTTTTGGAGTTACATTAATTTCACAATCTTCTTCAATAAATAAATTAACAGTCTTATTAACAACTTCTACAATATTAATTTTTTCTAAATTTATACTTGGCATTTTTGCAAAGCTTGAAAATTCTGAGGCTATATTTTTTAGAGTATCAATTTGATTAATTATAGTTGTTGTAACTTTTTCAAAAATTGAATTGTACTTTTCGCTCTTATCGTTATGTGCAGCAACTAAATGCTGAACTGCTAATTTCATTGGAGTTAAAGGATTTTTAATTTCGTGTGCCACTTGTTTTGCCATTTCACGCCAAGCTGATTCGCGTTCAACTTCTGCTAATTCTATTTGATTCCTTTTTAATTCGCGAACCATAAGATTAAATCCATCTACCAATTCTTTAACTTCTCCACTCTCAACATTTTTAAGCTGAATGTCCATATCTCCACTTCCAACAGAGCGGGTTGCTTTAGTAAGCTTCTCAATAGGCGAAGATATTTGATTTGCCAAAAATGTACTAAGAATAATTATTAAAATAATTGCAAGTGAGTATGTTCCAAAGAGAAATACGTTTAGTTCAATTCCGCTCAAAGGTAGCTGGTAATTGTTAAAAAGATCGCTTACATTAATAGTATAATTAAGCCCAGCAATATTGTATTTGTGATATAATGAATTAAATTTATAATTGTCAATTTTTTCTTCAAGAATTATTTCCTGCATATCATATTTGCTTAACGCAAGCAAAGCATTTGGATTTAGGAGCAATGGGAGTAATTCAATACGATAATAATTACCCTCGGAACTATATATCAAATTTTCATTTTCATAAACAGAATAGTTTATTCCTAAATCTTTTGTAGCTTTGTCAAAAACTGCTTGAGTATTTAATGTTGCCGCATTTAAATACGAATTTAAGTACGCCTCAACATTATCTGCACGCTTACCCAGCTTGTAGTTAATTGCATTTTTATTTTTTTCATCCGAAATATTTTTAAAATATGATGCCAATAAAATTAAAGGAATAATTGATACAAGCAAAAGTGAGATTAATATTTTTGATTTAAAACTTACTCTAATCCCATTCCATTTCTTATAGTTAGAAAAAACAGAGAGTAGCAAAACGGTTAATATCATGATACTATGAATGAAGAAGACTTTAAAGAAATCGAACAAATTCCAGGCAATATCTTTATTGCTTAAGCCAACTGCAATTAGTTTTTCATTGCCACCTTCTTTAGTTTTTTTTATATAAAAAATATTGCTTTCATTATTAATGCTAATACTAGCCCATGCTTCTCCCTCCTTTGTTAGTAGGGTATTTTTAATATTTTCTTTTTCGGTTCTCGTTAAAAATATATTGGTAAAATAGCTTGACAGTTTATTGTTATTAAACTCATATACTTTTAGTAAATCGAAGTTAACCGCAAGTTTTTCAAATGAGTTTGCAGTAGTAAAATATTTATCGTTCTTACTATCTGAAATTTTATACGTATCATAAAATGCAATAGTTTCAATATAACCATTGAGGTTACCATTACTGTAAATTGGTATTATTCCAATTATCGTTTTGTTTAACTTATCACTGTTAAACTGATTTTTTTTTCGTAACACCATCGATTTACTTACTGTATCACTCCACTTCCACCAGTAGGGTGTGTCATAATTAAAGGCAAAACTTCCTATTAGTTTTTTGTTTTTATCAATGATATTAACTGCAGAACCTTGAAACTCAGAAGCGAGCAAAGTTTTATTCCAAAGTAAAAATGCCTCTGCATCAAAATTTACATCTTCTTTATCAATTTTTTCAGCTATCGTTTTTTCCTTTTGGATTTTATTTAAAGCGTCGTTAACATAATACTCGTATAGCTCAACATTAGCCCGTGTTAATTCATTAGCAATAGTTTTTAGAGAATTTAATTCTAATTGAGTATTAAAAAAGTTAAGAAACGAGATTGACAAAATTGAACTTGCAAATAGAAGTGTTATAATTTTTGAAGTTCTGCGTCCAGATAAATTTGCCCAATAGTAGGTGAACCCAAATGCAAAAACTATAAATAGCAGACTAAGTAATATTGAGCTTTTACTATAAAAATATTCATCAATAAAAATACAAATTGTGGTTATTACCATTAGCAAAAAAAGAAGTTTAAGGTTAGATAGTTTTGAGTATTTTCCAACCAAAAACAGACTTGCCGAAACAAATATTAAAGAGAAGAGAATTGTAGTTAAACCAATTAATAAAATTGCCAAATACATAAAAGTTGTTTGGTAGCTTGAGAACAGTGAGGCATCTTTGAAATACAAAATTGAAGAATCAAAAATCACACTTTTAATTGTGGACGAAAATCCATTATAAAGAAGAACTAAGAGGATGATAGATAAAAATCCAAAAGAAAGATTTACATGTTTTTTTGCAAACCGAAAATTAAAATTTCCAAAATCTGTAGCTAATATTTTTATACCAATTAATAAAATTGAAAGAACACTTAAAAATAAATCGAGTGGAGATTTAGTGAGACCAAAAGCAAAAGTTGATGAAAAATAAATTGGGTTTATTAAATCGGTAAAGCCAAGATACTCGCCAATATTGAGCACTAAGAATGTAAATCGGAGAATGAGAATGGAAGCAACAAAAAAAACAATTTTCACAAACGGATTATTACTTTTAATATTATTGAATAACCAAACAAGAAGAAATATAATTGCAACTATTGCAAAAAATGATTGTAGCAATGTGAAATTATCTTTTAAGTTTTGCACCTCAGCATTTTTGCTAATTACATTTATTCTAAAACTGCCAATTTCACTATCTTTTTTGTTCCTAATTTTTAAATTGTTTTTACCCGACTCACTATTACTAAAATTTATAACAATAGAAACACCAAATTCATTTTCAATTAAATTAGCTAAACTCAAGTTTTGATTTTTGAAGTTTTTAACTAAATATTTGTTTTGGACTGGAATTGCGGTAAAAATTTGGACAGAATTAATTTCAGAAATATGTGCTAAATATATTGTTAATGCAGTCTCGTAAAAGAAGCCTCTATCTGTTCCCCATTTATCTAACAGTCTAGTTAATTTTTTATAAGTAACTATTTGAGATTTATTCCAACCAATAAGTTTTTCTGATTCAAATATATTTATCGAAAACTTTTCCGTTTCGCTAGAACTAATTATTTCTAAAAAATCTATTTTGGAACTTGGAGTATATTCTAAAATTTTGTTTTTAAGCTCTGCGGATTTTTGTGAAATTAAGTTATCCTTTTCAAAAACAATTTTTTGGAGCCTCTCGGCAATATCCATCTCTTTCTTTTCAAATTCATTTTTCCAATTGTTTGAAAAATTATCCACAAAAAATGGAGCTAAAACTCCAAGCAACAGAATAACAGTTACAGCCAAGATTGAAATAACTAAATATTTATTTTTAATGTAACTGCTAAGCATCACTTAATTAATTATTATTTGAGATATTTTCCATACATTATTTTCCATCTTTAGAGCCACAAACACTTGCGATTCTCCACGAATTCCATTTTTGCTGTAAGTTAACCGCCCAACTGCAAATGGTCGATTTTGTCTATAGCTCTTATTTATTAGCTTAAATGAAATTGGTTTATAGTTTTGAAAATATTTTTTTAATATATAAAATGATTGGTTAGCACTGTAGTATGACGATTCACCACTTTCAAGACTTATGTAGGATTCTAGCATTAATTGATTTGAGAATTCTTTTATTGCCCCAGTTTTGATTCCGTGTTCAAGTTTTTCAAAAATAGATTCTATTTCATCAAATTGTGAAGCATTTTCAGTTTGTGGAATAATTATAACATTGCAAAGTATTATGAGCAACAATAAAATTTTGGGCAATATTTTTGAATAGTTTTTTATCATAAAAAAAGATTATAAACATTAAAATATATAAAATGATAACTAATTTCATAAATCTGATTGATTCTTATATATAAAAAATCCTCCCATAAATAGGAGGATTTTTTATTTTTGATATTACTGGCGAGCTTTATTTTTTTCTATTTACAGTTACTGTATTCTTCTCACTTCGTTTGCCCATACCTCTATTAGTTTTAAGTTCAACATTTCCTTCAGCTGTTTGATATGCCCAATCGAAATCAATATGATCTTCATAAACTTCAGAAATTCTTATTTTAGCAAAATGATTATCGTACGTCCAAATAACATAAGTATAACCTCTAATTGCTCTAACATATTTTATATTATCACCCGGTTGCACTTCAACCCAGCCATCAGTTGGGGCAAACGATATGTCGTAAATATTATTTGTTCTTCCCATGCTTTGAATATCTGTATCATCTGCCCATACGTTTAGATAAAAAGTACCACCATCATTTTCGAAGAAAAAATCCGTGTTGTTTGAATTATATTTATCAATGCCATAACTACTAAAATCATATCCAGAAATATTTGGGAAGTTTCTAAAGTCGAAAAGATTTTGTTCAAATCCTTCAGGGCGAGGAGTATCGTAAGCAACATCGTAACTTAATTCACTTTCATTTCCATCAAAATCGTAAGCTGCAACAGCATAGTAATTTGTAATTCCATTAGCTGCACCATAATCTACAATTCTTGTTTTGCATGTTGTACCAAGTAAATTATATTCACCATCGTAACTATCGCTATAGTATATTGCGTAGCCTTCCAAATCTGAGTTACGTACCGAACTCCAATTTATAATTACTAAATTATCACCCGTTTCTGTGGTAATATTTGTTGGAACTTCAGGAGGTGTAGTATCTTTATAATTAAAAATATCTTCTTCGCAAGAGATTAAAGATATTGTTGTAACCAATAATAATAATTTATAAATAGATTGTCGAGTAGACATAATATGACTCCTTAATTTAATTTTTATAATTAAAGTGAGGAGTTTCAATGCCCCTCACAGAACCGTACTTGTAGATTTCCCAC
>CAMZLW010000051.1 GCA_947311785.1 uncultured Ignavibacteriales bacterium
CCAATTTCTTTTGCAACTGCATTTAGAGAAAAAGGCAAGCATTATCATTTTTATGCAATGTTGCCAATTTATGTAAAAAACCCAGGAAGTATAAAAAAGAGAAAAGAAGAAATTAATAAAAGTATGAAAGTATATCTTTCAGAATTAGAAAAAATGATTAAAAAATACCCTTTGCAATGGTTTAATTACTATGGGTTTTGGGAAATATAAAAACAAATATAAATGGCTAGAAATTACGGAAACGACGAAAAATCAGCTTTACAAGCAAAAACAGATGCTCAAAAAATTGCATTTGCACCAATAATGTTTCAAGCAGCAAAAGCTTTAAGAGATTTTGGGGTATTATCTTTTTTAAGAAAAAACAAAGAAGGAAAAACTGTTCATGAAATTGCTACACAAGCAAAAATTTCTGAATACGGAGCTTTGGTAATTCTTGAAGCGGGTTTAAGTATGGAAATGGTTTATGTAAAGAATGATAAATATTTCTTAACAAAAACAGGTTATTTTATGATTGCCGACAAATTAACTCGTGTAAATATGGACTTTACACATGATGTTAATTATAAAGGATTCTTTCATTTGCAAGAAGCAATTAAAGAAGGAAAACCAACGGGACTTCATAAAGAATTTGGTTCTTGGCCAACAGTTTATGAAGCATTAGCTGAAATGCCCGATAAATTTAGAGAAAGTTGGTTTGGATTTGATCATTATTATTCAGATGATTCATTTCCGCAGGTTATGCCAATTTTGTTTAAGAATAATCCAAAGAAAATTATGGATGTTGGTGGCAATACAGGAAAATTTGCAATAAAATGTGCTGAGTATAATAAAGATGTACAAATTACAATTCTTGATTTGCCAGGGCAACTAAATGATGCAAATAAAAACATTAAAGCTCATGGTTTTGAAGATAGAATAAAAGGTGAAGCAAATAACTTATTAGATTTTTCAAAACCCTACCCAAAAGGGCATGATATTATTTGGATGAGTCAATTCTTAGATTGTTTTTCTGAAGAAGAAGTTGTTAATCTAATAAAAAATGCAAAAGATGCTTTAGATGAAAATGGTGAATTGTACATAATGGAAACTTTATGGGATTTGCAACGTTTTGATGCATCAACATATAGCCTTCATGCTACTTCGCTTTATTTTACTTGCTTAGCAAATGGAAATAGCCGCATGTACCATAGCGAAGATATGAAACGTATGGTTGAAGAAGCCGGAATGAAAGTTGTTGAGGTATTTGAAAATGTTGGTGTAAGTCATACTATTATGAGATGTGTGAAGTAATATTCATCTTTCAATAATGAACAAAAGCACTCAATTAATTGAGTGCTTTTGTTTTATAGTAAAATTATAAATTTATTTCTTCATTTTGCAAGTATTAATACCTACAATTTTATACAGTCCACAAAAATTCATAAAAGCAGTTGCAACTGCAACTCCAGCAAGCACAAGAAAAATTATTCCTAAAGTTCCTGTAACAATATTTGTAAAGTATAAAGTTACTAATATTATTGCAATTATTAATCTTACAATTTTATCTGATTTACCTACATTTTTTTTCATAATATTATATTTTATATTTATTAAATAATAATAATACAAAGTTAAGCTATCATAAAATGTGTGTAAGTAACTTTTATCACAAAAGAGCATTTATATTTTTCCCAAAACATCAACTAATAAATCTCTAAATTTTTGAACTGTTGGAATGTTCATTCTTTCATCTGGTGAATGTGCTCCTTTAATAGTTGGTCCAAAAGAAATCATATCTAAATAAGGATATTTCTCTAAAAACAAACCACATTCAAGTCCTGCATGAATTGCTTTAACTTCTGGAGCATTTTTAAATAGTTTTTTATATGATTCCTCTGTAATTTTCATAATTTCAGAATCTGTATTTGGTTTCCAACCTGGGTAACCATCACCATGTTTTACTTTTGCTCCTGCAAGTTTAAAAACAGACGCAACAGTTTGTGCCATATCGTATTTGCCACTTTCAGCAGAACTTCTTTGGCTTGTTTCTATTTTAATTTTATTCTTTTTAATAAATTTTACTGAAGCCAAATTTGTAGAAGTTTCAACTAAGCCTGGCATATCGGCACTCATGCTATAAACTCCATGCCAACAAGCATTAATTGAGTGCATTAATTTATTTTGAATATTTTTAGAAATTACAAATTTAGGAAGTTCAACTTTTTCATATTTAACATCTAAATTCTTTTCTGTAACAGAAAGTTCTTTTTTTATAATATTTGCAAGTTTAAGAACTCTTTTTTCAAATTTTTCTGAATACTTTTGGTTAAGAGTAACAATTCCAAATGCTTCACGGGCAATTGCATTTCTTAAATTTCCACCATTAAAATCGGCTAATCTTGTTTTAAATTTATTACTTGTATTAAAAATAATTCTATTTAAAATTTTATTTGCGTTGCCCAATCCTTTGTCAATTTCATCGCCAGAATGCCCTCCATTTAAACCCGTTACAGAAATTTTATAAGCAACTGATTTTTTAGGAATTTTATTTTTTTTGTATTTGAATTCTGCAACAGTATCAATACCACCTGCACAACCAATAAAAATCTCACCTTCATCTTCGGAGTCTAAGTTGATTAAAATTTCACCTTTCATAAAACCTTCTTGTAAGCCAAAAGCTCCTGTCATACCAGTTTCTTCATCGGAAGTAAAAAGTGCTTCAATTGGTGGGTGTGCAATATCTTTTGACGCTAAGATGTCTAGAGCAGCAGCAATTCCAATTCCGTCATCGCCACCTAAAGTTGTGCCTTTTGCTTTTACCCAATCGCCATCAATATAAGTTTGTATTGGGTCGGTGTCAAAATTATGTTCGGTATCGGCATTTTTTTCGCAAACCATATCGGAATGTGATTGCAGAATTACAGTTTTTGAGTTTTCCTTGCCTTTTGTTCCTGGTTTTCGAATAATAACATTTCCAACTTCATCTTTTTCTGCATCAAGTTTATGTTCTTTTGCAAAGTCTAATAGATATTGAATTATTTTTTCTTCTTTTTTTGAAGCTCTTGGAATTTTTGTGATTTCATCAAAATATTTCCAAATTTCTGTGGGTTTTAAATCTTTTATAGTCATATTTATTTTTATTTAGCTTTTAAATTTTATACTGTAAAATTAACAATTATATAAGAAAAACAAAAGAAGAATTGATATAAGCAAGTCAGTTTTTTTTATTTCTAGATTTTCTAATTAATTTATGAAAAAGTCTTCCTAATAACCAACTTGCAAGAAAAACGCCTGCAACAATACCTGCCAGACCAAAATAATCATCATTAAAATTCCAATTTTTATTTGCTACAACTATTAATAGGTGTAAAATAAAAAGTATTATTGCTATTATTATTCCATAAAGTACAGCACCCCATTTATTTGCCCAAATTATTGTAGTTGACAAAACCCATATTGGCAAAACACCAGTCCAAATAAGGAATGCTGCATCGGTAAACCAAGATATAAAATAATCATCATAGCCATATTTCCAACCTAAAATATCAATAATAATAATTCCTATGATAATAAAAACAAAAAAAACATTCCCTTTAATTCCAAAATCTTTAGTTTCATAAATAATTTTTCCATCTTTGCTTTTTAAAATAATCATTCCGCAAAAATCACATTGTTTTGCATCTTCTTTAAGTGGTGCATTACATGAAGGACATTTATTTGAGTGAAGTTTCATAAAAAAAATGTTTGATTGTTTAGTCAAAGGTATGTAATTTTTTCTTGATTGAAAAAAGATTGATTTTGGGATTGTGTAAAAAGAATAAATAAATAATTTTGCATATTAAGACACATCAAGTATATAAAATCCCTATGGGATTTAACAATAATAACCACAGGTGTAAGCTGTGGAAAAGATGCAACAGATAAAATAAA
>CAMZLW010000052.1 GCA_947311785.1 uncultured Ignavibacteriales bacterium
CTAACTCCAGCTAAGGCGGGGCAGGTCGTCTTATGCATTGATAATTCTTAATCTGGGTCTTGTTCTTTCCAATCCTATTGCATAATTGGGGTTTAATGAAACATTCAGCATCAAAATTATTATTCTAATTCAATCCTCTACGCTCCAACAAAGGCTCAATGCCAGGCTCTGAACCACGGAATTTTTTATAAAGTTCCATTGCATCCTCTGTGCCACCAGCAGATAAAATATATTTGCGATATTTTGAAGCTAACTCTTGGTTATAAACATCGCCAGTTTTTTCAAATGCCGCAAAGGCATCTGCATCTAAAACTTCCGACCAAATGTAGCTATAATAGCCTGCCGAATATTCCCCAGAAAAAATATGATTAAAATATGTGCTACGGTAACGAGGTTTTATCTCTTTAATTAGTCCAATTTTATTCATTGAATTATTTTCAAAAGTAATTGCATCATCTGTTACTGGCTCTGTTATTGTGTGCCAATCCATATCGAGGAATGATGCTGCAAGATATTCGGTTGTTGCAAAGCCTTGATTAAACTTGGATGAATTTTTAATTTTTTCAACTAATTCTGTTGGAATTACTTCGCCAGTTTTATAATGCTTCGCATAAGTTTTTAACACCTCTGGATGCAACGCCCAGTTCTCCATTACTTGCGAAGGGAACTCAACAAAATCGCGTGGAGTGCTTGTTCCAGAAACAGATTCGTAAGTGCAGTTTGAAAGCATTCCATGAAGTGCGTGTCCGAACTCGTGAAAAAGTGTTTGAACTTCATCAAGGCTTATTAACGCTGGCTTATCTCCAGTTGGCTTAGAAAAATTTCCAACATTATAAATTATTGGAGTTATCATTTTGCCATCTCGTTTGTATTGCTTGCGGAACGCATCCATCCAAGCACCAGAGCGTTTGCTTTCGCGAGGAAAATAATCTGTGTAAAGAATTCCAATATGTTTTCCGTCTGCTTCTTTTACTTCAAATACTTTTACATCGGGATGATATTTTTGAATGTCGCTACGTTCTTCAAATGTAATTCCAAAAAGTTTTGTGGCTAATCCGAAAACGCCTTTAATAACATTGTTAACTTCAAAATATGGACGCACTTCGTTTTCGTCAAAATTATATTTTTCTTTTTTTACTTTCTCTGCATAGTACCACCAGTCCCACAAGTCAAGTTTGAATTTTCCTCCTTCTTTTTGGATTAGTTTTTGCATTTCAGCACGTTCTTCTTTTGCTCTTGCTATTGCTGGTGTCCAGACTTTTTCTAAAAGCATATAAACGTTTGTAGGATTTTTTGCCATCTGCTCATCTAAAACATATTCGGCGTGTGATTTATATCCAAGCAAGTTAGCTCTTTCTAAACGTAGGTTTGCTATTTCAACAAGATTTTTTTTATTATCCAATTCGTTGTTGTTATCTCCTTTCATAAAATATGCGGTATATATTTTTTTTCGTAGTTCTCGGTTTTTTGCATATTGAATAAAAGGGATTAAACTTGGTTTTGAAATTGTGAAAACCCATTTGCCATCATACCCTTTGTTTATAGCGGTTTCAGCAGCATTTGCAATTGCACTTTCTGGTAGTCCAGCCAAATCATCTTTGTTATCAATAACTAATTCAAAGTTGTTTGTTTCTTTCAAAACGTTTTCGCCAAACTGGAGTGAAAGCGAGGATAGTTTCCCGTTGATTTCACTGAATTTTATCTTGTCTTCGGCGTTTAAGTTAGCGCCACCGCGGATAAAATCTTTGTAGTAGTTTGCCAAAACAGTATTTTGCTCTTTATTTAAACTTAGTTCATCTCGTTTGTTGTAAAGAGTTTTTACTTTTGCAAAGAGGTTGGCATTCATATTAATGTTATCATAGTGTTGTGAAAGTTTTGGATAAATCTCTTTGGAGATAGCTTTGGTCTCGTCGTTACTCATTGCACCGTTCATTCCGCTAAAAATACGGTTAACTCGTTTCAACATTTCGCCACTATTATCGAGGGCAACAATTGTGTTTTCAAAAGTTGGTGCATCGGTGTTGTTTGCAATTGCACTTATTTCGGCATTGTGTAATTCCATCGATTTGTAAAATGCTGGTAAATAATGCTCCTCTTTTATTTCATCAAATGGTGGCGTTTCAAATGGAGTATCCCATTTGCTTAGTAATGGATTTTTAATCTCGTTGCTGCAACTAGCTAAAAGCAATGTTGTAAGTAATGTTATCATAATTTTTACCTTCATTGGAAATTCCTTAATTATTTTAAAATATTAATGATTGAATTTAAGAAATTGGGTGGAGTGAAGTTAGGAAAATAAGTGATATTAGCACAAGCATTTATTCCATGAATAAAGAACATGAATTATGGAAAGGTGAAATTTTGGAAAAAGGAAGTCATTGCGAATCCCGTTTTATGGGATGAAGCAATCTGTAAAAGATTGCCACGTAGTCCAAAAAGATGGACCCCTCGCAATGACACATGATGTTAAGTTGTTCATCAAATTAGATATTATACTTCCACGTACATATCACCAGGAACATTGCAAATTGGGCAGCTATCAGGTGCTTCGCCAAACTCGATGTGTCCGCAAACTGGACATAGGAAAAACTTAGTATCTTCCAAATCCTTGCCTTCTTCAACAGCCTTAAGTGCTGCAGCATAAAGTTTGGCGTGAACTTCTTCGGCTTCAACTGCCCATTTAAACATTTTTTTAGCTTTGTGTCCTTCTTTAATGGCTTGTTCTAACATTGGAGGATACATTTGTTCAAACTCGTAAGTTTCGCCTCCAATTGCTTCTTTAAGATTATCCAGTGTTGAACCAACTCCGTCAAGAGCTTTAAAATGTCCTTCGGCATGTATTCTTTCAGCTTCGGCTGTTGTTTCAAAAAGTTTTGCTATGTTCGGAAATCCATCCTTTGCAGCTTTCTTTGCAAAAGCTCTATACTTTTGGTTTGCTTGGCTTTCTCCTGCAAAAGCAGTTCCAAGATTTTCTTTTGTAGTTGGCATAACTTACTCCTTTTTACTTGTTTAAATGTTCACAATTATTTATCTCTTTAAGTTAATTCTATTTTTTATTTAAAACAATTTTATGCAATGTGATGTTTAGTGAAAATATTTATTCTCTTTTATTTTGTTTATTTAGAATAACTTAACATCAATTTACACGTGGAATGTTATTGATTTTGAAGTATAGTCTAACTAAGTTTAGAACTGTATTTTTTATAAAAAGACTTATAGTTGGAGGATGTTGAAATTATGGGAATGATGGCCAAGATGCGGAGCCTTGCTCCATGGTTTATAGTTACTGTTGGTGGTTTATTTGTTATCTTTATGGTTCTTTCCGATTCGAAAATTGGTAGTTCTATGGGAAGAAGAACCAACGATATTGGTATAGTTAATGGTGAAAAAATAACATATCAAGAATTTGCAAATCTGATGGATAGATATAGAGAATTTCAGAAGCAACAAAACGGACAAGAAATTCCCGATAGCCAACTTGATCAATTTCGTGATCAAGTTTGGGAAACCTTGATAAGCCAAAAACTAATGGAGCAAAAAATAAAAGAATTTGATTTGAAAGTTTCTGATAAAGAAATTGAGAATGCTCTTTTAGGTCCAAACCCTCCACAATCGGTTACTCAATATTTTGTCGATTCAACTGGTAGTTTTAATCGCGAGGCTTATGACGCTGCTATTAGAAATCCAGAAAATAAGACTGCTGTTTTACAGCTTGAAGATCAAGTAAGGCAACAATTGTTGCAAGAAAAATTATCAAGCCTTGTTAATGCCTCGGCGTTTGTAACCGAAGAAGAAATTAAAAGAAAATTTTATGATGATAACATAAAAATGAATGCCGATTATGTTTTGGTTACAACTCAACTTAGTAGCGACTCCACATTAAATCCTACAGAGAGTGAAATTACAAATTACTATAACTCACACAAAGAGGATTATAAAAAAGAGGAGACTCGAAAAGTTAAATATGTTCTTTTTGGAACAAATCCATCGTCGGGTGATACCGTTGCAATTAAAAACAATTTGGAAGCTATACTTAAAAAAGTAAAAGCTGATACAAGTGGTTTCAAAACTTACATAGAAATATACTCTGAAAAGCCATATGCAAAAGAGACTATGCAAATTACTCAAATTCCTTCTGCTGCTCAAAGTTTAATTGTTAAGGCTAAGGCTGGAAGTTTTGTTGGTCCTGTTTTAACTTCCGAAGGTTATATTTTATATAAAGTTGATGAAGTAGTTAAAGCTAAAGAAACAATTGTTAAAGCTTCGCATATCTTAATTAAAGATAAAGATGAAGCAAACAAAATTTACAAAGAACTAAAAGCTGGTGCCGATTTTGCTACTGTAGCAAAAGAAAAATCGCAAGATCCAGGTAGTGGTAAAAAAGGTGGAGAGCTTGGCTGGTTCGGAAAAGGTCAAATGGTTCCAGAATTTGAAAAAGCAGCTTTTAAAGGAAAGATTGGAAAAATTCAAAGACCAGTAAAATCGCAATTTGGATGGCATATAATTAAAGTTGAAGATAAAACTAGAAATGAATTTGTAGTTGAAAGTATTGTTAATAAAATAGTAGCATCCCCATCTACTATTGATAGAGTTAACGAAAAGGCTAGCGATTTTCAATATTTAGCAGAGGAAAATGGTTTTGAAAAATCAGCAAAAGAATTAGAATATAATGTTATTGAAACTCCAGAGTTATTAAAAACGGCTACTTCTATTCCTGGTCTTGGAGCTAACCGTTCTTTACTACTTTACACTTTTGATAGTGATGTTGATGATATTGGACCTGTATTCAAATTCCAAAGTGGATATGTTGTTGCAATGGTTTCTCAAATAAATGAAGCTGGCTATAAGTCGCTTGACGAAGTTAAAGAAAGTATTACACTACTTGTTAAAAGAGAGAAAAAAAGTGATAAAGAATTAGGTATTGCTAAAGAAATAAGAACTAAAATTGGCGATAATGGAGATTTCAATATTGCAAAGGAAGTTTTTCCTAAGGCAAAAGTATCCTCAGTTACTAATTTTTCAACTTCTGGCATAATTCCTACATTAGGTAGAGAGTATGCGTTTTCGCAAAAAGCATTTGAGATGCCACTTAATAAAATATCTGAGCCTTTCAAAGGTAACAGAGGAAGTTATATAATTAAGGTTACTAGCAAAACTCCATTTGATTCAACAGCATTTTCTTTACGGAAAACTTCCATTAGAACTATATTATTGAATCAAAAAAAATCTTCTCTTTACTCCCAATGGTTATCGGATATAAAAGCAGAAGCAGATATAGTTGATAATAGATATCAATTCTTTAGATAGATTATCTTAAAATAGTATTTGAGAAAGCCGTGATATTTTTCACGGCTTTTTTTTTTGAACTTTTTATTTTCCTATACATCTAACTTTAAGCTGGTAAAAGAAAAAACAAATAAGGCGATACAATGGAATTTAAAGTAAAGGGAAAAGAGCTATTAAAAAAGGTTGAAGACTTAATAAAAGAGGGAAATGTTAGACGCATTATTATTAAGGATACAGAAGGTAAAACATTTATTGAAATACCGTTAAGCTTTGGTGTTATTGGTGTTTTAGCTGCACCTATTGTTGCTGCTGTTGGTGCACTTGCTGGGGTTGTAGCAAATTTTTCTGTAGAGGTTGTAAAAACAGATGAACCTGATACTGCCGAATTTACAGAAATAAATGAAGATGAGACGGATTAGGTCTAATACTTTCTAGTATTCCAATTTTTGGAAGTAGATTCGCCAAAAGAATTAAATACATCTTTTAGGTGAATATACTCTTTATCCTCAAGATTAAAAATTATGTATTCTGCAAAACTGCTTAGAGTAACAACTGCATTTCTGCTTGTATCATTTAATTCAACATCAGAAAGTTTGTTAACAATATTTTTATTAACAATTTGTATCTGCTCATAAGCAGCTTTCAGTTTTGTTAAATCCCAATCGGGTTCACCACCTGTAATAAACTTAAAATATTGAGCAAAAATATATGTTGAAAAAACTCTGTATTCTGTCTCTTCCAATGAGGCAAAGGGTAAATGAAACCTAACCAATGGACGTAGCACGCCAATTATTGGGCATCCACTACTTGCCATTATTATGCCAATTAAACTTCCAACACCTACTTGAACAGTAGTCTCCTTATATGTTGTACGCTCGCTTGTTTCAACAGAAACTTTAGCTTCTTTGTAAGAGGGGAGTGTGTTAAAAAATTCAAGAACCCCAGCCAGATTTTTTGCAAGTGGGCAATACTCATTTTTGCTTTCATCAAGTGGGCAGTTGGGGCATTTAAAGTTTTTTAATTTTGCCCATTCATCGGTAATATGTGATACGTCGTTTTCAATTAGGAGTGTTTTATAATTCATCTTAACTTCAAAAGCAACGGATATCTGCTCTCTAAAAGTAAATTTATATATAAAGCCAATTTGATTGGGTTCTAAATTTTCCATTGCTTTCTCAATTTGTATTACAAGTGTTCACAGCTATCCGAAAGTTTTGAGAAAGTGAAAATAAACTGCGTAAATAGAGCAAAAATAGAGTTTATTCGGAATTATTGAGAAAATAAGTTTCCTC
>CAMZLW010000053.1 GCA_947311785.1 uncultured Ignavibacteriales bacterium
CTCTCTCTTTCTCTCTCTCTCTCTCTCTCTCTCTCTCTCTCTCTCTCTTAGCCACACTATTTTGAGTGATTTGGTCTAACATCTTGTCTTTATTGAACTTACAACGTTTTTGACCGAAATTCTTGCGGAACTTCCGTTCTATTGAACTTTTGAAATTTTTGTTTAACTCTAAAAGTAATCTGTTAAGTAAAATATGGAATTCTGCTCACAAAGTTTTGATAATAAATAGTCTTCTCAAAGTTAAACTTACTAAGTTCTATTTTTATATATTTTGAATCAGTTTATTTTTTAAAACAAAAAGAGAAAAGATAAAGAATTAAAAATACAATTTTAGAAATCTTACTTCTCATATCTTGAATCTCACATCTAAAAAAATGAAAATACTAGTAGCTAATTGGCGTTGCATAAAAAATCCAGAAATGGGTGGAGCCGAAATTCACTTTCACGAAATATTTAAATTAATTGTAAAAATGGGACACGAGGTTACTCTTGTCGTTCATTCGTTTGATGGTGCCGAGCCAGAAGAAACAATAGATGGAATAAAAATTTATAGAGTTGGTAGCAAATTTGTTTTTAAGTATGCCTTTAGATGGTTCTACAAAAAACATTTAGAAAAAAACAATTACGATTTAGTAGTTGATGATATTTCCAAAATACCAATGGATACGCCAAAGTATATTAACAAGCCAATTGTTGGAATTTTACATCACATCCACGGAAGCACATTATACAAAGAGATTCCGTGGTATATGGCTTACTATATTTCGAGGTGCGAAAAATTAATACCAAAACATTATAGCAACACTAATATTTTTACAGTATCACCAAGCACAAAAAACGAACTTGCTGCACTTGGGCAACCAGAAAATAAAATTGATTATTTATACAATGCAATTGACCAAGAATTATTTGAACAGACAAAAGTTGAAAAATCAGAAGCTCCACTACTTGCGTATGTTGGAAGAATTAAAAAATATAAACAGGTTGAATTGGTGGTTGATGTACTTCCAAAATTAAAAGAAAAATACCCTAATATTGAATTACACATTGGTGGCACTGGGGATCATCTTGACGAATTGAAAAATTATGTAATTCAAAAAGGTGTTTCCGATTGTGTGAAATTTTTAGGTTTTATCTCGGAAGAAGAGAAAGCTAAATTACTTGGGCGAGCATGGATTTTTGTTACACTGGCAATGAAAGAGGGATGGGGCATTACTGTAATTGAAGCAAACGCAATGAACACGCCAGTTGTTGGTTCGGATGTGCCAGGCTTAAGAGATTCAATTCAAAACAATAAAACTGGATACTTAGTACAAATTGGAAATGAAGATGAATTAGTAGGCAAAATTTCCGAACTTATTGACAACAAGGAATTGCGTGAAAATTTTTCGAACAATGCAAAAGAATGGTCGTTAAATTTTTCGTGGCAAGCATCGGCAACACATTTTATTAAAAAAGTTACTGAATGGTTTCCTGAATTGAAGTGAAATAAAAAAAGTCCTCACCTTTTAGATGAGGACTTAATCATATCTATCATACTAACTTAGTAGTTACTGGATATTAAAAGGTTCACTTAAAACTTCTTCAAGTAAAACATTAAACTCATTATAACCAGTTATTTTTATACGTGCTACCGAAGTAGCTGCTCCAGCAACAGTCCATGTGTAAGTGCTTTCTTTATCCCATGGTGTATCTGTATAGTCCGTTTCAATATTATTCCAAGTAGTACCATTGTCGTACGAAACTGATATATTAACTTTTACAATATCTCTGTGGGTGAACCACCTAATATCCTGGTCTGTACCAATTGTCCATGTTGCATTTTGCTCAGGAGCTAATAGTGTAATAAATGGGTCGTCTCCGTCACCAGTTCTTATCAATTTAAATGGTGCATCACTAATATCGCTAATTACAGGATTGTTAGAATCTTGTATTTTAATTCTTCCAAGCGAAGTTGAAATTTCTGGTGCATTCCATTCGTAAGCACCATAGGAGGGATATCCTAAAATTACAGGTTCCCAACTATTACCATTATTAAGTGAAAAATAGATGTCAACGTTTGAAATGTTTGGAGAAGTTGTCCACTCAATTCTTTGACCTTTAGAATATTCCCATTCTTCGCCACCATTTGGTGAATCAACTCTAACAAATGACGAATTCAAAATTGAAAATATTCCACTATCGGTAAAGCTATCGGAGGAGGAAGCATCTGTTATTTTGATAACAGCATTATGAGTTGTTAAAATGGCAGGAGGAATAGTCCAATTATAATAGCCATCGCTAACTTCATTATTGGCTATTGTATTCCAATTTGCACCGCCATCGACTGAATATTTGATATTAACATTTGCAACCTGGAAGGAAGACCATCGTATTTCATAAGTTTCACCAGTTGACCATTGCACTCCTGTAGAAGGAGCAATTATAGATATTGCCAACTCAATAACCTGAAAAGTTCCAATACTTCTATTTCTTACACCACTTTTTGCATCATACACCTCAATATAATATTTATTTGAGGGAACTGAAAAACTTGTTAAATACGAGTTTGTATTAGGTACTTTTGATGCTAAAGTATAAAAAGCGGGAGACCCTATTCCATTAGTCGTAGTATAACGAATTCCAACATACTCAATACCTGAAGATTCCCAAGTAATGTTAACTTCGTCTTGAGTGCTATATACATCGCCACCTTGCGGAGAAGTTACACGAATACTTGGTTTAGGTTTTATTGTAAAAGTTCCGTCACTTTCATCAATTGGAGAACCATCATCAGAATCTTTAATTCTAATTTTAGATTGTGGAGAATTTATATCGCTTGGTATTGTCCACTCGTAAGCACCTGTGCTTACTATATTATTTGCGAGAGGAACCCATGTGTTTCCATTATTGATAGTGTATTCAATGTCAACATTATCAATGGCTGATGCTTCCCAAGTAATATTTTGTAGTGTGCCTGCTTCCCACTCTTCGCCACCATTTGGGAAAAGAACTTTAATAGTTTCGTTTATCAAATTGGTAATTGTAAATGTATTTGCAGATTGCGAAACTACATCGTTACGTGTAACATCACTAATTCTAATTGCACAAAGTTCTGAATATATATCTGGAACCGAAGCCCACTGATAACTTCCATTACTTGGAGTGTTGGCAACAATTGTTTCCCACTCGGCACCATTATTTTTTGAAAACTCAATCATAACATCTTTTACATTTGTAGATATCCAATTAATAGATGTTGTAGTATTTGCCTGAAGATTTTCACCACCGTTTGGTGTAATTATACTAACACTTGCTTCATTTTCTGAACCTAATGTAAAATAGGAATCACTTTCATCTGAAAAGGTTGGGCTACTAGAATCTTCAATCTTAATTCGTGCTAAAGATGAAGCAACATCAGGAGGGTTCCAAGAGTATGCACCAGTTGAGTGTAGGTTTGATACAATACTATTCCAAGTAACAGCGTTATCTATAGAGTACATAATGTTTACATTATTTACTCCTGAAGAAACCCATGTAATTGTATTTTCTTCATCTGTTTTCCATTCTTCACCACCATTAGGAGCAACAACTCTTAACAATTTTGGATGAATAGAAAAAGGTGAATCAGATAAATCGAAAATTGTGCTATCACTTGCACTAGCAATTCTAATTTTGCACAAGTCTGATCTGCTATCTACAGTTGGAACAACCCAATTGTGTAATCCGTTACTTGTAATATTGGTAACAATATTTTTCCAAGTTGTTCCGTTGTTTAGCGAATAATCAATTGAAACTTTTTCAACATTTTCTGAAACCCAAGTAATTTCGTATGGCTCACCTACAATCCAGTTCTCATTACCATTTGGTGTTGTAAGTGTTAATGTGTATGAGGGTTGCCCTTTAACAGTGAACAAGCCACTAAAATCTACAGGTTCATCAAACTCGGCATCACTAATACGTAAACGATATTCTGTTGAAGGAATTGTAAAACGAGTTTCGTAAAAACCAGCAGCACCTGGGGCGTTGGTTACTAAGTTAAACCATTGGTCGTCAAAGTAATCGGCATCTGGGTCGTAAATAGCGTTAGAAGTTGTAAACTCAATTTTAACTTTTTCAATATTTTTGGCTTCCCATTCAATTTTGTTCAGCTCTCCGGCAACCCAATTATCTCCACTTTTTGGTGAAATAAGTTTAAGGGTTCCAGCTTGTTTAATTCGGAATGTAGCATTGCTTTCATCAATGGGGTCGCCATCAACGGCATCGCTAATTCTAATTTTGGCTTGTGTTGAATTTACATTTGGCACAGTCCAATCGTACGAGCCAGAACTTGGTAAGCTACTTTCAACCACAGTCCAATCTAAACCATTATTAGATGTAAACTCAATTTTAACATGAGTTACAGCAGCACTATTCCAAGTAATATTTTTAGCAGTATTTGCTTCCCAAAACTCGCCACCATTTGGTGAAACAACTTCGAGGCTTTGAACTATTTGGTTGGAAATAGATAGGTTCTTTTCAGATATATCTGAAGGAGCACCATCATCGGCATCACTAATTTTAACTTTTACTTGGTTGGAATTTACATTAGGAATATTTTCCCAAGTATATGTGCCAGTGCTTTCAATATTATCAGCAATTAATTTCCACTCGGCTCCACCATTAATTGTGTATTCAATTTTAATTTGAGCAATGTTTTCTGAAGTCCAAGTAATATTAATGCTTGAACCCGATTGAAGAGTTTCGCCACCATTTGGTGATGTTAAATTGATGCTTGGTTCGGGAGTAATTGAAAATAATTCGTTGCTCATATCAGCAGGCGAACCATCAGTTGCATCCGATATTTTTACACGACAATTAGTTGCTGCACCCGTAGGAAGTTGTTCCCAAGTATAGAAGCCATCACTTGGAGTAGATTCAACAATAGAATTCCAAGTAACGCCATTATCAATTGTGTATTCAATTTTCACAAGTGAAACGTCCTTAGAAGTCCACTTAATATCTTGAAATGAACCAGCCGCCCAGCCCTCTCCACCATTGGGAGAAAGCACCTTGATCTCTTGCGGTAAAGTTGAAAAAATTGAAAAGACTGCATCGTTTATATCAAAAGGAACACCATCAACCGCATCACTAACTCGTATTAAACAGTTAGCCGAGTTTTCGTTTGGAAGTGATTGCCAGAAATAAATTCCATTATTTGGTGTAGTTTCAATTATTGTATTCCAACTTGCTGCACCATTAATACTATATTCAATTTTTACATTTTCAACATTTTCAACTGAATTTGGCGACGATTTTGATGCTTGAATTTGTTTTATCTCTCCATCCAACTCTTTACTTACTTTAGTTTTAATATTCTTATTTTTTGAATGTGAAGGAAGTGCTGCACCTGGAGTAATATCTAACTGGGTATTCCACTTAATATATTGGCTCGAACCAGATAACCATTCCTCTGCACCATTTGGCATTGTTAAAGTTAAAAGGTCTGTAGGCTCAATAGTAAAAACGCCATCACTTTCGTCTCGCAAAACGCCATCTTCAGCATCTAAAACTCGTATTTTTGCATTGGTTGAAGGTGTATTTGGAAGAGGACTCCAAGCAAAAAATCCAGTACTTGGTGCATTTGTTGTAATAGGCTCCCAATTTAAGCCATTATCAATTGTGTACTCTATAATAACAGAATCAATGCCCGAGCTACTCCACTTAATAGTTTGAATACTATTCCCTTGCCAATTTTCACCACCATTTGGTTCAACAACGGCAAGCGTTTTAGATGTTCCTTGAATAATACTAAAAAACCCTGTGCTTATAGAACTTAAGGCACTATCTGCCGTTGTAATTTTAACACGTCCTTGAGCAGTTTGAGTATTTGGTATAGGCGACCAAATATAGCTCTTAGTGTTTTCTACATCCGAAGCAATCAAGCTCCAATCAGCACCATTGTTAAGCGTGTATTCAATTTTTAGTTTTTGAGTGGTATTGCTTGTCCACTTAATATCAAAAACATTTGATGCAAAAAGGGTATCGCCACTTGAAGGTTTTGTAACTGTTAAGGTTATTGTTTCAGGATCTACTGGGTTAGTATTATCGTCGTCCTTAAGCTTACAAGAAAACATAATAACTACTAAAGAAAGAATTGCCAATAGGATAATAAATTTTTTCACGATTACCTCAAATTAATATTTTTCTTAATTCTATTTTTAATTGATTTAACATTTGTAATTTTAACAAGCCCACCAAATAATATTTCATTGTAAACAAGATAACTCCTTTTATGTTTTACAATTAGACTATACCTTGTAAGTAGTTTCTATTTTACATCTATTTATCTGTTTTTAATTAAATAAGTTACAGAAATATAAAATGTTATTCAACAAGATTTAGGAACTAAGACATTAAAAATTACCACAATGTATTATAATCGAAAATAATATTTCAAATATTATGCCATCACTAAAATTTTTAGATATTATTATAAACAATAGGTAAAAATATATTGTGGTAGATATTACATATCAATTAACCAATTTTACCGAAAAGAAGGCTTTGAATAACCCCAAAAGTTATTCTGGTTGTTTTAAGAATCCTTGTTTATGCCGTAAATTTATACTAATAGATGCTGTGTAGGTTTAGAACTTAGCCATTATGAATGGTTAAACTCAAAATTGCAGCAATTCGGGGAATTTTTAAATTTTGGTCTTAATCTCTGCAAAATTGGATAGTTCAAGATAATACTTGATGGAAGTGTAGTGGATGGGCATTGCCCATCCACAATAAAATTATTTTATTTCTTTCAATAGTTCTTCAACAGCTTTTTTTAACTGTGCGTCGTTGCCAGTAACTTTTGCGTTGGGTAAATTGTGAACAAGAATATCTGGCGTTGCTGGAACAAAATCCATATTTGAATCATCTGCTTTAACAAACCAACCACGGAAAGGCATTCGGATTGTTGAGCCATCAATTAAAGTTTTAGAACCAGTTGAAATTACAGCCCCAAATGTTGGTTGCCCAACAAGTGTTCCTATTCCAAGATTTTTATATGCGTGCGAAAAAATCTCTGCGTTGGAATAACTATTTTGATTACAAATTGCGATGGAGGGCTTAGTCCAAGCAGCGTAAGGCAATCGTTCGCCAATTGGATAATAATTTTTAAACTTCGATTTTTCCTTCTCCAAGTTTTTTGCTGCACCACGAGGAATTGTGTATGCGTGTTGCTTATAGTTAAGCACAGTCATTAAGTAATCGGTAGTCCAGCCACCGCCATTGAAACGCACATCAATTACAATTGCATCCTTTCCAGCAGCAACGGCAGTAAACTCACGCTCAAAACGTTCAAAGCTATCCCACCCCATTGCCTCAATGTGTAAGTAACCAAGCTTTCCGTTTGACCATTTGTCAACTAATTTTCTGTTATTTGTAACCCATTCGTTATAAAGTTGTGTGCGTAAACTTGAAGTTGGGCGAATTATCATTTCTTTTACATCGCCATCTCGCTCAATGTTTATCAGCACTTTCTCCTTTGCGGTGTTGGATAGTAACGAATAAAAATTGATTTCGTCAGTAAGTTCAACTCCGTTTATGCTTGTAATAATATCGCCAACAATCAATTTACTTTGCTCTCTATCTGCTGGGGAGTCTGGCACAACACGCACCACTTCAACTCCGGTACTAACTGTTTTTACTTCTACTCCAAGTAATCCAGTTTTTTCTTTTTGAAGTGAAGTGCGGTCGTTAGCATATTTCATTCCCATATGACTTGCATTAAGTTCGCCAAGCATTATGTTATACATATCTTGGAAATCCTTTTGTGTAGAGGCTTTAAGGCACATTGGCTTATATTTATCCCTTAGTTCAGCCCAATCATTTCCGTGAAAATTGGGGTCGTAAAAGCCATCTCGCAAAGCCCTCCAGCTCTCTTCAAATATTTGTTCTTTCTCTTTTGCAAAATCAATTGTCATTTTTGCTTTAAAAGGAATTGGTTCATCCTTTCCGCTTTTAATATTTAAGCGTGCAAGTTTTCCTTTTTTTATAAAGTAAATATATTTTGCATTGCTACCCATTAATAGAGCGGTAGGGTTTTTGCCACCCTTTGTAATTGCTTTAAGTTTTGTTTTGTCGAACTTGATGCTGAACAAATCTGTCCCTTTAGCAGTAAGGCTTTTGGCAGTAAAGTAAATAGTTTTACCATCTTTTGAAAAAAGGAGGTTAGTTTCATTTCCTGGTAACGAAGTAACACGCACCAATCTTTCGTGAATATTTTCAATATCAATTTTTATTGGTTTTATTTCTATCGAATCCTTACCCTTCTTCTTTTTCTTCTTCGAATCTTTTTTAGGCTCAACTGCATTGGCCCAATCTTCTTTAGTTTTGTTCCAATCTGCCTTAGTTAACCACGCATACCAAATATCAAAATCGGTATTGCTACGTGTAGAAACAAATCCCAGTTTGCTTCCGTCCCTACTCCAGACTGGGGAATAGTCGCCTCGTGGATGCATACTTACATTTACCGGCTTAATGCTGTTATCAATTGGATGAATGTAAATCTCGTCGTTAAATTCTAAATCACTTAGCGAATATGCAATCCATTTATTATCTGGCGACCACGCTATGCCTTCGGGAGTTGCCCAGCCATCAAGCAAAACAATTTCGTTGCTCAATTCTCCCATTGCAGAAATATCAGCAACAACTAATTTTCCTCTTCCAATTTGATAAATTATTTTTTTATTATCGTTAGAAACAATTATGTTGGATTCATCTTCGTCAGTGTTAGTAAGCCTTTCAGCGTTGTGCTTCATACTCTTAAATAAATCAGATTCATTTTTGTCGGATGAAGTGAGAGCATAAAGCTCATAGTTACCATCTCTATCGGATGTAAAAATTAAAGTTGTATCGTTTATCCACGCAACATTATTATCGCGATATGGATTTTTTGTAAGGTTAAAAGTTAAGCTCTTTTCTTTGTCGTTCTCTGTTACAAAAATTTCTCCACGTGCTACAAATGAAGTTAGTTTCCCATTGGGCGAAACTGAGTACTCAGAAACTTTAGATAGCGTTTTACTAACAGTTGGGTCAAATCTGTAATCGGATAAAATTTCAATATCAACTTTTTGAGGTGTGCCATTGTTTAATTCTAATGTGTAAATGTCAGTTCCCCGTGTCATTACAAGGGTTGATGTATCTCCGCTAATATTAAAGTAGCGTGTTCCTTCATCATCGAAGTCTGTAATTGCTTTTGCTTTCCCATTTGTATTCCCATCAGAATTAATTGCAACCATGTGGATGTTATATTTACCAGTACTGGCACTAATAAAGTAAAGTAAGTTATCATCTGCCCAGCGGGGAAGCATATCTTGAACTTTGTTATCAGTAATTTGAATAAAAGTTTTAGTCTCTATGTTGTAAATCCAAATTTCGTTATCAGCAGAGCCAGTATATTTTTCTCTATCAATTCTGCCCCAACCACGGACAAAAGCAATCAGCTTTCCGTTTGGCGATTTTACTGCCATATTTCCAACAGCATCAAGTAACCTTTCTGGCGTTCCACCCTCTGCATTTACACTTGCAATTTCACTATCCCACTCAACTTGTCTAAATAATCTTGCGGTAGAGAAAATTATTTCATTATCGGTGGTGAAATCTGTAAGAACATCATTTGCTGAGTGATAAGTTAATCGCTTTGGGAATCCACCAGTTGCTGGCATTGTGTAAATATCGTAATTTCCAAAACGCTTGCTCGAAAACGCAATTTGCTTATCATCACTACTCCAAAGAGGATAGCCATCGTATGCCTCGTGCAGAGTTAGGCGTGTAGCTTTTCCGCCAGTTGTTGGAACGCTCCAAATATCGCCCTGATAGGAAAACGCAATTTGAGAACCATCGCTATTTAAATCTGGATAACGAACATAGGGAGAATCGTCTGCGAAAATTGTGAGTGAAATAAGAAGTGTGAAAAATGTTGCGAGAAATGTTTTTTGCATCATAACTAAACCTAAATTAAATTATTGTTAACTCTGATTTTGACGTGTGAAATAGAACTAAGTTTCTGGTCAGAGATTTGTTTTATAGAGTAAAAAGTCGTAAACCGACTAACAGCATTACACAGAGTAGTTTACCGAAATATTATCTGAGCTTTATGACGGTTTATTATCACCATATTGATATTATATTTCTTCTTCTTTTTCAATAAACTTAAGGCCCAACTCTTCTAACTCTGCAAGTACCTTTGCATAAATTGCTGGATGAGTAGGAATATGTGTACCAGTTAGAGGAAGCTCGCCCAATAGAATTAGCTTTGCTGCTATTCCTGCCGGTGCTCCAACAGTTTTTGCAATTGTTGTCATTCCATCAGGGATACCATAATCTACCAAAGTAGAAATAAACCTTTTTTGTTTATTCTCTTTAGGATACTCTGCTTCTAACTTGTGCATTAAAACTACCATATCTCTTTTGCCTGCAGGAAGTGGAAGTTTTTCGGTTAAAATTTTCTGCATTACATCAGTTGATGTTTTAACATTTCCACCAATTATTTTATCGTCAAAAAGTCCAAGCCATTTTAGTTTTTCCATAATTACTCCAGTAGGAGAAATTTTCAAAAAGTTAGCAACTCTTGTTTCTACCTTTCCACCATTGGAGTTTAGAGGAACAAACATTTCTGTAAATTGGCTGTATGTCATTTTACATAGGTTAGGAATTTCCAAAAATTCGTTTGGAATTCCAAGTTTTACAATTTGTGCCCAAGTTTCACTCCAGCCTGGATATCGCAAAGTTCCACGAACCATCGTTTTTACTTTTTCAAGTTTAAACAAATCCTGATAAACCATAGAGTCTCTATTTGGATATGCCTCAAAAGTTCCAACGCCATCAACATCCACTGCCCATGTTCTGTTAAATAATTGGCTGTAAGGAAGCATTTTCACTTGTCCCTCTTCCATATATATTGCACCAGTTTCGCCAGCCATAACAACGTTTCGTGCATTCCAAGTAACACAATAATCTAATGGATTCGATTTTACATCGGGTGCAGGCACAGCACTTCCATACGAAACAAAGCTTGTAACATATCCACCAGAATTACGTATTTTTTGAATTAGTGCCATTGCCGACATGTGGTCAATACCAGGGTCTAAACCCATTTCATTTAAAATTAATATTCCCTTTCTTTGTGCATCTTTGTTTAAATCTCTTACACGCTCATTTTCGTAACTAGCCGATATTACTGGCTTGCTGTAGTGCAAGCAATCTAACGCAATTAAATATTGAAACGGAGGTGCGAGTAAGTTTAGCACAATATCCGATTTTTCAATAAGCATATTTCGTAACTTTTCGTCATTAACATCAAACTGAACTGCTTGTCCTTTGGGATGGTTATTTACTTTTTCGGATGCAGCTTCAAGGTTATAATCGGCAACAGTAACAAACCAATTATACTTTTCTGCTTGCTCTAGCATGTACGAAATTAGAAATGGTGAGCTTTGACCAGCTCCTAAAATTAATACGCTTTTCATTCTTAAAATCCTGGTTATTATTACATTAATAAAAACTATAAGTAGTAATCAAAAAATAGATTTTAAATAGTAGAATCCCAAATAAATAAATGTAAAAAAGTGAGGTTTGTTAGTCTGCCTTTTCTAATGAAATTATAAATGTTGTCCCTACATCTATTTGGCTTTCTACACTAATTGTGGCATTATTTTGGTCAGCAAAATTACGGCAGAGTATCAGCCCTAATCCAGTTCCCTTTTCATTGTCGGTGCCTTTTGACTTATGCTCAGAACTTTCGTCAAATAATTTACCAAGATGTTCTTCTTTGATGCCAACGCCTTCATCAATAATTTTAAGAATTATCGAATTGTTTTTATCTTTTGCAACAATAGAAATTTTGCTATCAGAATAAGAAAATTTGATGGCGTTTGATAATAAATTACGCATAATTGTACTAAACATAAACTCATCAAATTGTATTATGTAATTTTCTGAAATATCAACTTCAATAATAATATTTTTCTTTTCGGCAGTAGATTTATATAATTGTACGTTATCAGAAACAATACTTTTCAAATTTAAGCTATCCTTTTTAGCTGTTAGCATTCCAGTTTGCGATCTTGCCCAAAAGAGTAAATTTTCTAATAAGCTATATAGTTTTTTAGTGTCGTTAGAAATCAATTCTATTAACTCTTTTTTATCCTCTTCACTTAGTTCGCTATCATCAGCATTTAATATTTGAGATGCACCTAATAGCGTATTAAAAGGATTTTTTAAATCGTGTGCAATTATTGAAAAGAATTTATCTTTTGTAGAATTTGAGTACTCTAATAGTTTATTTGTTTCATTTAATTTTAGATTAATTTCTTCTGTTTCTTTTTTTATTCTCTAATTCTATATTTTGCAAATCATTAATATTCCTAAGATGACGGTTAAATCTTTCTTTTTTATCTGCTTCGTATTTTTCCTTTGTTTCGGTAATTATTCTTAAGGAATGTTCGTTAAATAATCTACTTTTAAGACTATCATATTTTTTGTGATACATTAAAGCTGTTTTATAATTGTTTAAATTCTTATATACTTCAGTTTGGAGTTTATAGATTCCAAGTTCTGAATTAACAAAACTGTTGCTAATTGCTGTTTTATATGCACGCTCTAAATTAACTTTGGCTCCATTGTTATTTCCATTAATAATTTGAATTTTACAAATATTGACTAGAGATTCTGTTTGAGTCAACTTTAATCCATTATCTTTGCTTATTTTATAAGCATCGAAAAATTTATCTTTTGCACGATTCACATTATTAATTTTTAAATAAACCCGCCCCATTCTATTTAGTATTTTGGCAACTCCATTTATATCATTTAACTTTTCATAAAATGGTTTTGATTTATTATAAAATTTAAGGGCTTTGCTATAAGTTTTGATGCGGAAGTTTAAATCACCCAAGTTAAAATAAGTGTACCCCTTACCTAACGTACTATTTGTTTCATTAGCAGCTATTAATCCTCTTTTGAAATAACCATAAGCTGTTGATGTATCGTTTAATTCTAAATAAACTAGTCCAATATTGTTTATTAGAACTGAATGTGCAACATTTGTAAATGTTTTTCTAATATCTTTTGCTTCAACGTAGTATTCAAGAGCTAATTGATAATCCCCTATTTGATAATAAGCCGAACCAATATTGTTTAATATTTTAAAAACTTTTTGATTATTACCAAGTTGTTTTTCAATGTCTAAGGATTCTTTATAATATTTGAGTGCTTTCTTAAAACTACCTTTTCTCCAATGTGCTATTCCAAATAAATTAAACAACTTTGCTCTTGAAACAGAATCTTTACTCTTTACACTACTCGACATCCCCTTTTTGTAATAGGCTAAAGCCAAATCAAACAGATGCTCTCTGGAATAGACCTCTCCGAGGTTAATAGCAATAATTGTTTCCCATTTATAATTTTTAATCTTATCGGCATAGAAAAATGCTTTTTTAAAATATATTGCTACCGTAGTATCACGCGCAGTATTAAAATAACTAACACCAATATTATTTAGCGACTGAGCTAAACCCAACTCATAATTACTTTTTTTCGATAATTGGAAACATTTTTCTCCTATTTCCATACGCAATTTTAAGTTAGAAGGTCCTAGATTAAAAGCATAATTGTTGAGGGAATCTATTTTTGCTTTGCCAGAAACGTTTGGAAAAAGGTTAATCTGATTGCTCGAATCTTGGAGTAGATTTGCGGATGCGGATATAGCGACAATAAAACTGATTGCAACTATTTTTTTTATTTTTGAGAAAATAGAATTTTGCATAGACTGATTAACTTAATTGACTTCTAATTATCGTTTGCTTTGATGTTTACGAAATCATTTCTTACACTCAAATGCTAATCTACTTATACATTATTCAACTCAATTTTAAGAATGTATAATTCCAAAAGATTCTAACCAATGGTGGAAGATAATACTTAAAAAACTAAAACAAAAAAGGAGAAAAGAGGTGTAAGATGCTTATTTTTAGATAGTTAAAAAGAAAAACATTGCAAACAAACACCACTTTTCAGATGATTAAAAATACAAAAACCTTGGGACATAAAGTTAAAAAAATAGGCTATAATTTTAGTGGGACTCGTCTAA
>CAMZLW010000054.1 GCA_947311785.1 uncultured Ignavibacteriales bacterium
TGTGCAATGCGAGTTATTTTGGGGCTCAATACCTTCACTTGCGTTGTGGCTGAATATCTGCCTCGACTGTGGCTTCATATAGTTCGTTACCTCTGCCATACGCACAGTGTTGTTCCTTGTGGGTGGCTAATCCTTGCAAGGGTTGGATTGTCCAACTTGATTTTAATAGCTTTGCTTGGCACACTCATTATAATCCCTACTGATTTTTTATAATTTTTTAAACACATCCTTGGGCAATGCAGGAAAGGCATTAGCTGTTAAATTAGAAACAACAGTATTCTCAAAAAGTTTACCACCTCGGTAAGCAATCATTGCAGCGTTATCTCCACAAAACTCAATATCTGGAATAACTAATTTCTTATTATATTTTTTTGCAAGCTCGGATAATTTATTTCTAATTACCTTATTTGCCGCAACTCCACCCACAAGCGATAAGGTTTTTACATCATAATTTTTAATTGCTTTTTCTACTTTTTTACCTAATGCTCTCACCACAGCATCTTGGAATGAAGCAGCAATATCAGGTTTCTCTTCTTCTGGAATATTTTCACTATTTTTATATTCTTTTTGAATATGACGAAGAACCGCTGTTTTTAATCCACTAAAAGAAAAATCGTACTCCCCTTTTAAGTTTGCTACTGGAAAAAGAATTGCCTTCGGATTTCCACGTTCTGAATACTCTTGAACTTTAGGTCCGCCAGGGTAACCAAGTCCAATCATTTTTGCAACTTTATCGAAAGCCTCGCCAGCCGCATCGTCAATGGTAGAGCCAAGTTTAGTAATATTTAAATCATCTTCCACCAAAAGTAAAAGTGTATGACCGCCAGAAACAACTAAAGTTAATAGAGGAAACTCTGGCTTCTTATCCATCAAAAATCCAGAATAAATATGACCTTCAATATGATTAACTGCAACAAAGGGCTTATTTAATGAGTAAGCAAGGGCTTTTCCAAAATTGAGGCCAACAAGTAATGCTCCAATCAAGCCAGGCCCAGCAGTAGCAGCCACAACATCAATATCTTCCTTTTTAATTTTTGCAACTTCTAATGCTTGTTTAAATAACGGAGCAATTATTTGCAAATGTGCTCGGCTCGAAAGCTCGGGCACTACTCCACCATATTTTACGTGAAAATCTTGCGAAGCTATTAAGTTGGATAATATTCTTCCATCTTGTATAATTGAAACCGATGTTTCATCGCATGAGGATTCTAATCCGAGAATTGTCATAACTACCTTCTAATCAGTAAATGGAAGAAAACTTTTTGCCATAGTCCACGCTAATGCAGGGGTTTCTTGCAAACGGCGTATTGCGTAAAAATGCCACTGCTCACCAAATGGAACATAAACACGCATCTTGTGTCCATCATTTACTATTTGCGTTCTAAGTTTTTCGGTTACCCCATATAGCATTTGAAATTCGTATTTATCTTTCGAGAGGTTTTTATCAGCAATAATTTTATAAGCCCTCTCAACAATAGGTTTATCGTGAGTTGCAATTCCAACATAGCAATTATCTTCTATCATTTTATCTAAAATTTTAATAAAGTTATCTCTAACTTCATCTTTTTCTTTAAATGCAATCTCTTTCGGTTCAATGTAAATGCCTTTGCAAAGACGGTAGTCTGTTGGATTTTCATTCAAGTCAACCACGTCATCAAATGTTCTGTGCAAATAGGCTTGCACAACAATTCCAACATTATTTGGATATTTTTTGTAGAGCGTTTTATACAGTTTAATAATACTGTCGGTAGTAGAAGAATCTTCCATATCTATACGAACAAAGTTATTGTATTTTACAGCACGTTCAATTATTTTTTCATATTGCTCAAGACAGAAGTCAAAATCAACATCAAGTCCAAACTGAGTGGGTTTAGTAGAAATATTGGAATCTAATCTTTCCTTTTCTATAGTGTCTAACAATTCTAAAAATTGCTCAACAAAACCAAGTGCGTCCTCTTTTCTTGTAACAGATTCACCCAAAAGATCCATTGTTGCAGTAATACCTTTGGCATTTAACTCTTTAGTTGTGGCAACACCTTTGGCTAAATTTTTACCAGCAATATATTTTTTTGCAAATAAATATATTACCGATTTAGGAAGAATTTTAACCGTTTTCACAATTACGTTGTTAATAAAATTCAAGTTCTCACCAAATTATTTTTCAATAGTGAAATTTAGTTTCACTTAAATAATTATGCAAGATTATAAATTAAATTTCAAAAATATTTTTTGACCCTCTTTAAAATAGCAATGGCACTACAACCAATTTTGGTAGTAATGCCATCGCTGAGGACCTTAATTATCAATAGCTGTCCCCACTCATAATTTTTATTGTTTAGTAGGCTACTGTTACTGAAAATGTTCCTACATAATCGCCTTGTGGTTGATTAGCATCTATTAACATTTCTCCACCAACCCATAGGTTAAGGTTTCCAGTTCCTTTTACATTTACTAACTCAACTGAATTTCCACTTATTATTACTCTTCCTGAACCAGGATAAGTTGATGTACTTCCAGTATGTTCCATTTTAGGCAAAAATTTCATTTCAGATTTAGCTCCACCGTTAGAAGCAACCCAATCGGCATTGTTTAATGCTACATTTTCAAACTTCATTGTTACTGCTTTGTTTGGATGACCAGTTACTAAAAAATGTGCTCCTTTTCCTGGTGCTACTGTTGGTGTTTGTGCTGTACTTGTTACTACAACATCAGAAAATCTAATTTCTGAGCCACCTTGATTTGCAATTGTTAAACCTTTTTTAAGATTAATTTTTACAAGTGCTGTTGCATTTCCAGAACTTTGTGCAAATAGGCTTGAAGAAAATAACAATGTAGCAATCGCTACTGTTACAATTGTATTTTGTAATGTTCTCATGATGGTCCTCATGTTAATTATTTAATATTTTTTTAGCTAAACCTTTTAACTAACTGGTTGCCCTATCTTTACAATTGGTGTGCCAAACATCACAAAATTATTTTTATTGCTTATAACTTATTGTTTTTACTAATTTTACACTTAGCGAAATAGATGCTGTTACATTTTGAGATAATATTCTCACTTGTATCATTTTTTCAGAATTGTATTTTTTTGAGACTTATCCAATTGAAAATGGAGAATTGATAGTTGACAATTGTTTTTAAAGCCCCTTTTATAAATAAGTTTTGCTGCTATATATGTGTGGGAGAGAATAATTCAAAAAAAAAGTCCAACCTAAAGAATTAGATTGGACTTAAATATAATAGAAAGACAATTAAAAATTATCCATTTTCAATTATCAATTAGTGCCTTCCATAAATGGATAGCGGAAATCTGTTGGTGGAATAAAGTTCTCTTTTATTGTTCTTGGAGAAACCCAACGGATTAAGTTCAAATAACTTCCAGCTTTATCGTTTGTTCCACTTGCACGGGCACCACCAAATGGTTGTTGCCCAACTACTGCACCAGTAGGTTTGTCGTTAATGTAGAAGTTACCCGCTGCGTTCACAAGTATTTTATTTGCAAGTTGAACAGCGTTTCTATCCTTTGCAAAAATGGCACCAGTTAGGGCATACGGAGAAGTTTGGTCGCAAATGTTTAATGTCTCTTCATATTTTTCATCATCGTAAACGTATAATGTAAAAACTGGACCAAAAATTTCTTCTTCCATAGTTTTGAAATTAGGATTTGTTGTTACAACAAATGTTGGCTCAATAAAGTATCCAACAGAATCGTCATAATTTCCACCAAAAACTATTTCTGCATCATCTGCTTTTTTAATGTAATCAATGTATCCAGTAATTGTTTCGAACGCACCTTTATCAATAACTGCATTTACGAAGTTTGTAAAATCTTCTGGGTCGCCCATTTTTACAGTCTTAAGCATTGCAACTACTTTTTCGCTTAATTCATCCCACATCGATTTTGGAATATATCCACGCGAAGCGGCTGAACATTTTTGCCCTTGATACTCGTAAGCACCACGCACAATTGCAGTTGCAACAACATCAACATCCGCACTTTTATGAACAAACACAAAATCCTTTCCACCAGTTTCACCAACAATTCTTGGATATCCTTTGTAGTTTGCAATGTTACCACCGATAGTATTCCACATACTTTGGAATACTGGGGTTGAGCCAGTAAAATGAATTCCAGCCAAATCTGGAGAGGCTAATACTGGGTTGCCTACTTGACTTCCAGACCCAGGCACAAAGTTAATTACTCCATCTGGCACACCAGCTTCTATAAATAATTTCATTAACCAATATCCCGAGTAAACTGCACTTGATGCTGGTTTCATAATTACAACATTACCCATTAGAGCTGGTGATGTTGGAAGATTTCCAGCAATGGATGTGAAATTAAAAGGCGAAATTGCAAATACAAATCCTTCAAGCGGACGGTATTCCATTCTGTTCCATAAGCCTTCTGGCGAGTGAAGTGGTTGCTCTTCATAAATTTGTTGAGCATAGTATGCGTTAAATCTAAAGAAATCTACCAACTCACAAGCAGAATCAATCTCTGCTTGGAAAGCAGTTTTACTTTGGCTCAACATTGTTGCGGCATTAAGTGTTGAACGCCAATAATCTGTAGTTAATAAATCGGCAGCCTTTAAAAATATTGCGGCTCTTTCGTTCCAAGGCATCTCTGCCCAAGCACTGCGTGCATCCAAGGCAGCTTTAATTGCAAGTTCAACTTCTTCTTTGCCAGCTTTATGATAAGTTCCAAGAACGTGAGAGTGTTTGTGAGGCATTACGCATTCAGCTGTATTACCTGTGCGAACTTCTTTTCCTCCAATAATAATGGGAATATCAAGGACTTCGCTTTTTAATTCAGCAATTCTTTTTTTTAGAATTTCCTTATCGCGTGTTCCAGGTGCGTAACTTCTTATCGGATCGTTATCCGGAAATGGAACAGAAAAAATACCGTTTGACATAGTTGTTAACTCCTATTTATCTAAAAAATTTTAATGGTTCAAATTTCATTCATTTTGAATAAAAATACAAGTGAATAAAGAATTACCACATTTTTTATTTATTTAAGTTGTTTTTTCGCACAAAATTTTTAAGGGACTTTAAATGAGATATGATGTAGAATATTTGCTATTTTATTATTATAAATAATTTTTAGAAAGGATAAATATGAAACCTAAATTTTGGATTATTTTTTATATTTTAATACTACATTTTTCGCTAACATTTTCTCAGGATAAAATGAATTATAATAAATTAACACCAGAAGAAACTAACGTAATTATTAATAAAGGAACTGAAAGCCCTTTTACTGGTAAATATACAGACTATAAATCGGATGGGACTTACACTTGTAAGCAATGCGATGCCCCACTTTATATTTCCAACGATAAATTTGATAGCCACTGTGGTTGGCCAAGTTTTGATGATGCAATTGATGGTGCTATTAAACGTGTTACAGATGCAGATGGAAGACGCACCGAAATTCTTTGTGCAAATTGTGGAGGTCATCTTGGACACGTGTTTATTGGTGAAAACTACACAGCCAAAAATACTAGGCATTGTGTAAATTCAATTTCGTTAAATTTTATTCCAATAGAAATAAATACTGAAGTAAAAATGGAGAAGGCTATTTTTGCTGGTGGATGTTTTTGGGGAATGGAATATCACTTTGAAAAAGTTGATGGAGTTAAGTCAGTTATCTCTGGCTACATTGGAGGGAAAACCAGCAACCCTACATACAAAGAGGTTTCATACAAAAACACTGGCCACGCAGAAGCAATTGAAGTTACATATAATCCTAAAATAGTTAGTTACGAAACTTTAGCAAAATTGTTTTTTGAAATCCACGACCCAACCCAAGCAAATGGACAGGGTAACGATATAGGCGAGCAATATCGCTCAGAAATTTTTTACACTACCAATGAACAAAAAGAGATTGCAATAAAGTTAATAAAAATTCTTACAGAAAAAGGCTACGATGTAGTAACTGGTTTATCTAAAGCAACAACTTTTTATAGTGCCGAAGATTACCATCAAGACTACTATAAAAAAACTGGTGGAACTCCATATTGTCATTTTTACACTAAAAAGTTTTAAGGTAATAATTTGAAGAAAATTATTTTCACGTTACTCGCTTTGTTTCTGCTTATTGCTTTTAATAATGCAAATGCACAATACTCGCAAAAAGATTCAGCACTAGTTAGAACTACATTTCTACGTGAGTTTGATAAAAATATTATTGCAAACTATTTACATTCAAACAATTCTGATAGCGTAAACGCTGCACTACTTAGCATTAGCCATTCTGAAGACACAACTTTTGTTGATTCAATTATTAAGCTCAATTATAATAAATATGTAGATTACATTGCATTCACATTGGGTCAGTTGGGGCAATCAAAAAAATCAGAAGACTATCTATTAGATTCTGCTTATGTTCCATTTAGAAACAATTTCATTGAGGCATTTGGTAAATGTGGAGATTCCTTAACGCTTGATTTTTTAATTAGAACAATTGATAGCTCCTCAACAAACCATTACTCAATTGTCAATTCCGATATACTCCCATTGGTTATATCCAATTTTTATTCTCGTGGAATTACAAATGCACATTCTCTGAAATACCTTATTGATAATCTCAAAAAAATTGCTTTTGATAATACTTATTTATCTCATAGGTATAATGACACACTTATTGCAGATATTTTCAATGATTCAAAAGCATTAAATACTACTTATGCCCTTTATCGACTTGGCTCAAGTAAAGATGCAATTCCATTTTTAACAAAACTTATTTACCATTCCAAAAACAACCAGACAAAACTTTATGTGCTTGGAAATTTTAGAAAACTTAAAATTTTTCCTAAAGACATTCAATTATTAAAAAAGTTGATTGCCTCAGATTCTTGGATGATACGAACTGAAACAGCAAGCTCGGCATGCTACTTCCCTTTTAAAGAAAAAGAAGAAGTTGCACTTTATCTTACATTGCTGAATGATAAGAATCCTAATGTGTCTCGCACAGTTGCTACTACATTGAAGAATATTAAATATCCAAAAGAAAAAGCTTGGTTGAAAAATAAATTAGAAATTATTTTACTGAGTGATAGCTTAACTAAAAACACAAAAGGCGAATTGCTAATTAGCTACTCAGCGTTATTAAAGCCCAACGTAGAAGATTTAATTGATGACTATTCAGAAGTTGTTGAACCTAAATTTATATATCGGTTATTAGCTTCAAACTATTCTGATTGGGAATTTAACTTTGATTATTTAAGTGATAGAATTAAGGAGAGTAACGAAATTGAACTTCTTGATTTGCTCCCAGCATACATAGTATTACAAAGGAAATACATAAACGACAAAAAATACATTACTGAACTATTTACAATTTTGCAAAGCAATAAGCCATCCTCAGTTTCAATAATTGCCGATGGATTAAAGCTCCCAATTATTCATAGTTACCGCGAAGTTTTGCAAGAAATTATTTTGGAACAATTATTCAAGAATAAAAACAATCCACAGTTTGCCGAATCAATTATTTCATTAGCAAAGTTATCATACAAAATAGATAGAGTTTTTTACGATAGCGTTATTGATATCCTTTCTACTTCGCAACTTTATTCAGTTAAAAAATATGCACTCAAGAAACAAGGGATGGAGCTTACTCCTCCAAAGAATGATAAACTTTTCATAAAACTTTGGAGTAAAACTTTCACATATAAATTTGCTAAAATTGAAACTAATAGAGGTAGCTTTACAATAAAGCTAAAGCCAGAATATGCACCAATGACTTGTGCAAGTTTTGTTTCTTTAGCGGAAAATAGTTTTTACAATGGGGTTACTTTTCATCGTGTTGTTCCAAATTTTGTTATCCAAACTGGAGATGCTACAAACACTGGTTGGGGCGGACCAGGGTACGAAATAGTTTCTGAGTTTTCTCCCTTACCGTTTAGCCGTGCTGCTGTTGGTGTTGCAAGTATTGGCAAAGATACAGAAGGCTCTCAATGGTTTGTTATGCACTCGCTATTTCCACACTTAAACGGACGATACACTAACTGGGCAACTGTTGTAAATGGTATGGATGTCGTTGACATTATTGACGAAGGGGACATAATTGTAAAAGTAACTTTGATTAAATAAAAAAGCTAACCATTTTAAACAGTTAGCTTTTATAAAATAGTTACTAAAAATAGTTTGTATTATCTAATCTCTTCTAATTCATACACCTGATATTTTAAATCATCAAACATTTCTAATCCTTCAATAATATATTTTGCATAAATTCCAGGCTTGTCGTTTATTAACCAATATTTAATTTTATCCTCGTCATTAAAGCCTTCAACAACAGTACATTCAAAGGTACCAGCAGGAACTATAACATTTTCAACGCCAATAATTTTATATGGATAAGGTTCGGCTTTGGGGAAAAAATTGTTATACCTTTCCGACATACCACCTTTATAGTTTTGCGAATACTGCATGGTATCATTGACTTCAACAACAAGGTTAGAAAACATTACACTTTCCTCCTCGGTGTTTACTTCTATTGTTGAGATTATTGTGCCATATTTTAGAGCATTTAATTCTTCAATTAAACTTCCCTTTTTATACTTTATAAATTTTACATTTTCTAAATAGGATAGCATTTCGTAAAAATCTGACCAAGGCAAATTGTTTTCGCTTGTGTATTCTTCTTCCTCAGGAAAGTCCTCATATTCAAAAGTTAATCTTTCTATATTACTATCGTCATTATTAGTTTTTTCACTAACTGCCTTTATAATAATTTCTTTTTGTTGTAATACTAGACTTTCTTCTGTCAATTCTTTTACTTGAAACTTACCCCTTAAAATATGCGAGAAGCTTACAAACACAACCGATTTATCATTTGGATTATACATCCAAGTACCTTGTGCCTTACTACTTATACCTTCCGAAGCAGTAATCTCTACAAAATTATTTGGCTCTTCAAATTTAATTAGAATTGTTTCTTCGCCTGTATCTTGCACACGCCAAACGCCAAAAAGTTCTGATTCTTTATTATTAACTATAGCTTCACTTTCATTAATTTTTGTATAATAAAGTTTTGCTCCATCTTTATTTACAATTAATTCTTCATCATTCAACTTTACAATTTTAGCTTCGCCATTAAAATCTTTATCAAATGTAGATTCCATTATAATGGAATTATTTTCTTCATTATAACTCCACGTTCCAAGCTCCATTTCCATTGCTTCAGTTTTTCCATTCTCTTTGAAATCCATAATAAAATATGGCTCTTTAATTGTGCCATTAACCTCTACCTTAACCATTAACCAGCTACCAATTAGTTTTTCTTTTTGTGCATTAATTACTGTGGAAAATATTAAAAGTAGGATTAGTATCGATATTTTTTTCATTTTCATAACCTTAAATTTGTTTTTGAATTCATAAAATAAATATAAAAGAAAACGCAATAAATAAAGATTAAAACTCCAATTTATTGCGTTAATAAAACAATCATATTTGCAATTTTATCTACCTCTCTTCAGCCTCAATATATTTAGTAGTGTGAGCTGGGTCAACTTTTAGTAATTTTGAATAAATAGTTCTGTCTGGGTAATCTTCTAAGTAAGAAATAATTTCACCAGATTTTGCATCAAAAAACGCAGTAATAAACGGACTTCGTCTATTAGTGGCTTTTTTTAGTTTTAGCAGATTATCAATTAACTTGGTTATGGCTTTGAAAGTAGCCTCTTTATCGCGATAAAATACATCTAAACCGTTGTAGTGGTAATCAAAAATATCTTGACGAAATTTCTGAAAGGTGGCACTAGTAGCATCTTCAACAAATCCACGTTTGTTATAACTGGAACTACTTGTTCCCCAACTATCACTATATCCAGTAGAACCACCCATTATTGAAATTCGCATAGCATCTTGGAAAAAAGATGTACCAGCAAAAGGCTCGTAAGAATCTGCATCCATTGCAATAATTACAAGAGCGTAAAAATCTAGGAAGCTTCCAAGTGCATCAAAATCAGTCGGGTTATAATAGATACTCTGATTTTTTTCATAAACAAAACTCCATTTGCTATCCATAACATTTAGCATCAATGAACGGTTTTCACTTCCTTCCACAGGACGAGTGCTATTTATAACAACTTGAGCAGAGTAGTTAGTTTCGTTTGAAGCCGCAGTGAAAAAGATATTAAAGCTACATTTAATTCTTGGCCAGTCCCAAGTATCACCAGTAAACTTAGTGTTATTTAAGTATTCCTCTAATTGAAATTTAAACCCTGCAAGATTTTCTTTATACACAGTTTGTAATTGTTCAGCATTAATCTGAACAGTTGCCTCTAATTCTTGTCCCCAAACATTTAAGTTCAATAAAAATAAAATAACAAGCACTAACTTCTTCATACTAATCTCTAATTTGTTAAAAATTGATAAAGCTATTTATTTTTGATATCTTGTAACAACTTTTGTTTACAAGATATGAATATATTAAAATTTATATTATTATTTCTTCTTGTTTTTTGTTTCAAAAGTTTTGGACAGATTAAACCGGGGGCAAAACAAATTTCCCTTTCACATTCCGATGTTGCCTTAGCTTCTGATTCCTATGCCCTATTTAATAATCCTGCTGGTTTAGCTCAACAGAACTGGAGAGAATTTAGCATCTATTATTCCCCCTCTCCTTTTGGAATAAACAAACTCTCCAATGGTGCAGCCGTTTACCACGAGCCTACCAAATATGGCTCATTTGCTGTTGCCTATATTAATTACGGATTTGATTTATACAAAGAAAATACATTTTTTGTTTCATACTCCAATATGGTTTTGCAAAATTTATTTGTTGGTGCAACTTTAAGCTATCGTAATTTATCAATTAAAAATTATGGAAGTAGTAATTCCCTAGCTCTATTAGTCGGTTTATTAGCTCACGTTACAAATAATTTTAGAATTGGTTTTACCGTTGATAATGTTACACGCTCTACCATTGGGAATGAAGATAATCAGATTCCAATGGTTTTTAATTTTGGATTAAGCTACACACTCCTATCCAAACTTATTTTTAATGCCGCTATTGAAAAAGAAATTGATAAAAATGCTTCTCTCCGTGTTGGTATCGATTATCAAATTATAAAATATTTAAATCTCAGAATTGGGGCTATGAACGAGCCTTCATCTTTTTCTGCTGGAATTGGAATTAACTACTCCATTTTTGAAATTGACTACGCTTTGTTTAATCATCAAGATTTAGGCTTCACACACCAAATAGGAATTACTCTACAATTTGGCGACAACAAACCACGACAAGAAAGAATAAAAGATTATTTAAACAAGAGGTGATTTGAACTCAAGGGCAAAAATATTTTTAATTTTCATTCTATCATTTACTCAGATAATTTTGGGACAAAGTGACTCACTTAAAAATACCGAAAACATTTTAGACTCAATATTAAACGATGCAACAATTGAAGCAGAGAACTCGCAACTATACGATTTAATTGAGCAGTATATCGAAAATCCAATAGAACTAAATAATTCAAGCAAATCAGAAATAATGAAGTTACCATTTTTGGATATTGAATCGGCAAACAGAATTATTGAATATCGTAAAAAGTTTGGGAGAATATTTTCATATTCTGAATTGGAATTAGGAAGCAATATTTCTGAACATACAATTAAAATATTAGAGGCATTTACATATTTAACAGAAGCAAAGCAAAAGGAATCAACTTCATCTTTTAGTAACTACAATTTTAAATTACGCTCTAGAATTTCAAATAATATTCAAAAGTTAGAAGGATATAAAAGCGGGTATTATAAAGGCTCTCCAGTTAAACTTTACAACAGAATAAAACTTGATGCTAACTCCAAAGTTCAAGCTGGTGTTGTAATAGAAAAAGATGCTGGAGAAAAATCATATTTCGATTTTTACTCTTTCTATTTTCAAGTTAAAACCATTATAAATGGGTTGCAAATACTTGGAGGGTACTACACAATTGAGTTTGGACAAGGTCTTGCAATGTGGTCGCCATATTCATTTGCAAAAAGTAGCGATGCAACAAACTCAATAATAAAACGGGCAAGAGGTATTTCCCCTTATGCAAGTGCTGGCGAATTTTTATTTTTAAAAGGTGGAGCTATAAATTATTCTAATAATTATTTTGAGCTTACTTCATTTTATTCAATTGAAAATGACGATTATTTTAATTCGTCTAAAAATACTTTTGGATTTACAGCATCGGTTTCCCCAACTGAAAACATTAAAATATCCGCACTATACTTTCAGAGAAATGGAGGAATAATTTACAAACAATTCAGTGAGCCTTATGATTCTATTGAAAAGCATCTATCCTTTACGTATGAATTGGCTTATAACAATATTTTTATTACTGGAGAATTTTCGATTTATAATAATTCTGTTGCAAGTATAAATACGCTACAGCTTTCACTTTTACGTAATTTTTTGATTGTTGCATCAATTCGTAATTATCCAAACAACTACAAAAGCTACTATGCACAAGGGTTTGGAGAAACTAAACGCACAAACAACGAGTTTGGAATTTATCTTGGTTTTAAATGGAGAACTAATTTTGGAATATTTAATTTCTATCTTGACCAATTTAAGTTTCCAAATTCAACATCCTCAATTGCGCTTCCAAGTAGTGGCAACGAGCTATCCATTAGCTATGAAGTTTCTCCAATTCCAAAAACAAATTTGTATTTTAGATATTTTACAGAGAACAAAGAAGTATTAAAACTAATTGTAACTGATAGCAAAATTACAAATAGAAAAACTGATAAATTAAGAGCCGAGCTAATTTATAAAGTAACCAAAAGTCTTAAACTAAAATCACGAATTGAATTGCTATATCTGGATGAAATAAAATCCAACGAAAAAGGTCTTTTGATTTTCCAAGATGTAAAATACAGTTTAGCTAAAACCCTTTCTGTGTATGGACGTATAATCTTTTTCCAAACAGATAGTTTTGCATCACGTATTTACGAATTTGAAAACGACATAATTGGAGTTATGAAAAATCAACCACTTTGGGGAACTGGAGTTAAATGGTATTTATTATTACGCTATACTCCATTGAAAAACTTGTATGTTTCTGCAAAATACTCAGAGCTTTACAAACCAAACGAAACCTTTCTTGGCTCTGGCAATAACTTAATTAATGGTAATTTAAACAACCAGATTTCACTTCAAATAGATTATAGCTTTTAGATATTCTTTTAAATAAACTAAATATTTTTTTTGATGATTTTTATCCTAATTCCAACCCATTTAAATATTTTTTGATTTTAAATTTTATTATATTTAATTGTTACAGTTACCGTAACATTACAATTATTAAGATGATTTTTATAAATACATACAAATAAAAAGGACTGTAAAATGAGAACAATAGTATCTATGCCAGGAGATGGAATTGGCAAAGTTGTAACACCAGAAGCAATAAGACTATTAGAAGCAGCTGGCTTTAAAGCGAATTATGTTCACGGCGATATTGGCTGGGAGTTTTGGCAAAAAGAAGGAAACGCATTGCCACAAAGAACAATTGATTTGTTGGAAGAACACAAGATTGGTCTTTTTGGTGCAATCACATCAAAGCCAAAAGATGCGGCGGTTGCTGAACTTGCTCCAGAATTACAGGATAAAGGTTACGTCTATTTTTCTCCAATAGTTAGCTTGCGTCAACATTTTAATTTGGATATTTGCACTCGTCCGTGTAAGGCGTTTAAAGGAAATCCATTAAACTTTATTCGTCAAGATGGCAAAGGCGGATTTGAAGAACCAATGGTTGATACAGTAATTTTCCGTCAAAACACCGAAGGAATGTATGGTGGTGTTGAGTGGACAAACCCTCCCACACAAGTTCGCGATGCTTTAGACACACATCCAAAAATGAAAACTTTTGCTAATGTTAAAAATGAGGATATGGCAATTTCAACTCGCATACTTTCACGCGGTGCAACGCAACGCATTATCAGTGCGGCTTTTGAATACGCTAAAAAGCACGGCTACACTAACGTTACTGTTTGCGAAAAACCAAACGTACTTCGCGAAACTTCTGGAATGATGGTTAACGAAGCAAAGGAAATAAAAAAAGATTATCCAGATATTCAACTATGGGATACCAATATAGACGCACAGATGATGTGGCTTACTAAAAATCCGGAAGACTACGGTGTAATTGTTGCAGAAAATATGTTCGGTGATATTATTAGCGATGGCTTTGCTGGTCTTGTTGGTGGATTAGGTTTTGCTTGCTCGGCAAATGTTGGCGATGACGTTGCAGTATTTGAACCAACTCATGGATCTGCCCCAAAATACGAAGAGTTGAAACCAAGTATTGTAAATCCAATTGCGATGTTTCTTTCTGCATGTATGATGCTTGACCACATTGACGAAAAAGAGATAGCCGATAAAATACGCAAAGCTATTGCCGAAGTTATTGAAGAAGGAAAAACAAAAACTTACGACATGATGAAAATCCGTGGCGGTGCTGATGTATTTGAAAAAGGTGCTTGCACTACTGAAGAAATGACAGATGCGGTTATTGCAAAATTGTAAAAGGTTAGAAGGTGGAAGCGAAAGGTGAGAGGTGAGAAGATTTGAATAAAATATTTCTTCAAATAAAAGATAGAGGCTAGAATGATTAATTTAAGTCATAAGAAAATGGAAGTTTGGAAATTTAGCATTGAATTAGTAAAAGAAATTTATTTGATAACTCAGAAATTTCCTAAAAATGAGATGTATGGATTAACTTCACAAATTAGAAGAGCTGCTGTTTCAATTCCTTCTAATATTTCTGAAGGTTTATCAAGGCATTCTTCAAAAGAGAAAGCCAGATTTTTAGATATCGCTCGCTCTTCACTAGTTGAGCTTGATACACAAATAGAGATTTCTCTTCAACTTAATTACTTGAAATTAGAATCCATTGATACTTTAAGCAAACTTTCAAATTCTACTTTTGCAATGTTAACTAAACTAATAAATAATTATAGATAAAAGGTGAAAATTAAAAGTGGGAGGTAAGACCAAATGCTTTTTCTTACCTCTCGCTTCTCCCCTCTTACATTGAGAATAATATGAAAGATAAAGTTAAAAAAATCTGGCCAGAAATTGACTGGATAAAAGACGAAATGTTAAAACAACAAGTTACCGATAGCTGGGTTCATGCAATTGAAAAGAGTGTGCTTGAGCCAGAGGATTTAGAGAAAATTCCATTCTCTTTATTAATTCAAAACTGCAATATCACTTTTATGAATCACAAAAGAACTGTAGTTCAGCTTAGTGTTGATATGGCTAAACGAATGCAAGAGAACTTTGGCGATGAAATTGAAATTAATATGGATTACCTAATTGCTGGGGCTATTCTTATTGATGTAGGCAAGTTGCTTGAATACGAAATGGTTGATGGTAACTTAAGCACAAGTAAATTTGGAAAGTATGTGCGACATCCATTTAGCGGTATTGGAATTGCTCAACATTTTGGTGTGCCACCAGAAGTTCTTCACATGATTGGAACACATTCAAAAGAAGGTGATGTTGGCAAACGCTCTGTTGAATCACAAATAATTCATCATGCCGATTTTGTTAGCTTTGAACCATTTGTAGAAGCGAAAACAATAAAAGCATAAGGGACGTAAAGTGAGAATCGTAAGTCGTAACTTTTGCAGCTTCTTTTCCATAATAGTAATTAACAAAACTTACGACTACCGATTTACGACTCTCGTTTTTCAAGATTCAAATTGCTATCTTTTAATATTCACAAATGTTAAAATAAGAGGTAATACTATGTTAAATTTATCGCACAAGAATCTTGATGTTTACAAATTAAGTAAAGAATTAGTTAAAGAGATTTATCTTTTAACTTCTAAATTTCCAAAAGATGAAATTTATGGATTGACTAGTCAATTGAGAAGAGCGTCTATTTCTGTTCCATCAAATATTGCTGAAGGAATGTCGAGAGATTCCCAAAAAGATATAAGCCGATTTATAGTGATTTCGCGTTCTTCATTAGTTGAAATAGATACTCAAATAGAAATAGCTCTTTCTCTTAATTATTTGGAAGAAAACGATATTACAAAACTTGACGGATTTATTGTTCGCACTTTTCAAATGTTGTCAAAGTTAATTAAACATTACAGATAATCTGTTATACTTACGACTACCGATTCACGACTTTCGATAACTATTTAAGAATTAAATACTATAACCACATAAAATACTTAAGGACAAATTATGTTACAGAACATAGTTGAAAAAATTGCCCAGCGTTTTGCAGTTGGGTTAGAAGCTGAAACCCTTGTAAACAGTGGGGATTTCATTTCCATTAAGCCAGCACACGTAATGACGCACGACAACACTGGTGCTGTTATTCCAAAATTTAAATCTATTGGGGCAACAAAACTTGCAAATCCACGACAAGTTGTTCACACACTGGACCACAACATTCAAGACACGAGTGAAAAGAATCTTGAGAAGTACAAAAACATTGAGGCTTTTTCAAATTCTGTTGGTGCCGATTTCTATCCCGCTGGGCGTGGGATTGGTCATCAAATAATGATTGAAGAAGGCTACGCATGGCCTGGAACTATGGTTGTAGCTTCCGATAGCCATTCAAATATGTATGGCGGAATTGGTGCATTGGGAACCCCCATTGTGCGAACTGATGCAGCGTCAATTTGGGCAACTGGAAGAACTTGGTGGCAAATTCCTCCTATCGCAAAAGTAACATTAACTGGTAATTTACAAAATGGAGTTACTGGCAAAGATGTAATTATTGCTCTTGCTGGATATTTTAACAAGGACGAAGTTCTTAATCATATTATTGAATTTGCTGGTGATGGTGTAAAAGAACTATCTCTAGATAAGCGATTAACAATTGCTAATATGACTACAGAATGGGGGGCTTTGGGCGGCGTATTCCCTATTGACGAAGTTACAACAGAATGGATTGCAAAACGAATTGAAAAAGTGAAGATTCGAGGACTGCAAAGCGTTCCTTCCGATGCTGATGGAAATGGCGAACATCCAAGAATGAATGATGCACGATTACAAACGTTAAAAGATGACATGCAAAATTTACAACCAGATGCTAATGCTTACTACGCAAAAGAAATTACAATTAGCTTAACCTCTATTGAGCCTACTGTTGCTGGCCCAAACTCTGTAAAACTTATGAACACCGTATCAGCGTTGAGTAAACAAGATATTAAAATTAATAAAGCATATTTACTTTCTTGCACAAATAGTAGAGCGGAAGATATTTCAGAAGCTGCCAAAATCATGAAAGGCAAAAAAGTTGCCGATGGAGTTGAATTCTATGTTGCGGCTGCATCTAACGAAGTCCAAGCTGAGACTGAACAAAACGGCGATTGGCAAATACTTTTGGACGCTGGTGCTACTCCCCTTCCTCCAGGATGCGGACCATGTATTGGTCTTGGTGCAGGATTGCTCGAAGATAACGAAGTTGGAATCTCAGCAACAAACAGAAATTTCAAAGGACGTATGGGCTCGCCAACAGCATTAGCTTATCTTGCATCTCCCGCTGTGGTTGCTGCATCTGCAATTGCCGGAAAAATTACTTTTGAGGAAAATTATTCTAACTCCAATATTTCTGCTGATATTAAAGTTATTCCAAAAGTAGAAAAAGAGATTGCAGAGGTGAAAATAATTGATGGATTTCCAGAAACAATGGAAGGCAATCTGTTATTCTGCCCACAAGATAATTTAAACACCGATGGAATTTATCCAGGCAAATATACTTACAACGATGATTTCACTCCCGAAGACCAAGGACGAGTAGTTATGGAAAACTACGATCCAGAGTTTGGCAAAATAGTTAAGACTGGCGATATTCTGGTTGGTGGATTTAATTTTGGTAGCGGAAGTTCTAGAGAGCAAGCTGCTACTGCATTAAAACATCGTGGAGTTCAACTTGTTATTACTGGTTCTGCAAGTCAGACGTATATGCGTAACGCGTTTAACAACGGATTCCTTGTTCTTGAAGTTCCAGAATTAGTAAACGAATTCAAAAATAAATTCACAGACAATAAGCTAACAATTGAAACGAAAATAAAAGCCAAAATAGATTTCAAAAAATCGAAAATTATTGCTGGAGATTCGGAGTATTCAATAAGTCCAGTAGGGACAGCCGCACAAGAATTAATTGTTGTTGGCGGATTGGAGAATTGGGTTAAGAAAGAGATTAGCAAATAATTTTTTTTAGTGGACAATCAATTTTGTTCACTAAAATTTAGATCACAAAGCAAGAGGCAAATAGTAATGGAGACTTACAGACAAACGTTTGACAATATTTATCCCAAAAGAAACAAAAGTCAATTTGTTATTTTTATTTCAATGGGTTTGTTCTATATAGCCAATGGAATTATTAAGTATTGCGAAAATAATGACGATATTTTACAAGCATCTATTTGGTTTTTAGGTGGTATTATTTTTATCATAATGGCTTCATACCAAAAATATAGAAATAATAAATTCTTTATTGAGTTTAATGATAATGGAATTGAGGCTAATATATCTACATTTAAAACTATAAATATTAATTGGAAAGAAATCAAAGAAATAGAAATTAACCCCCTTAACATTGTCTTCCAATTAAAATATGATTCAAAAGAGATTCTTTCTTTAAGTGCTTCAAGCTACGCAAGTGTACTTAATATTAAAGCAAAGCTTCACGAATTTGCAAAAGAGAAAGGGATTAAGATGGTATAACATAGTGGTTATTAAAAAATCTCAATTCTGTTTAATATTAAAAATGCTTCACTCTAATTTTTAGAATGAAGCATTTATGTAAATTATTTCTGCAAAGCCCCCTTATTTTGCATAAGCAATTTTTCTAACTTCACGAATTACTGTAACTTTAATCTGTCCAGGATATTCCATTTCGTCTTCAATTTTCTGGGCAATATCCGAAGCCAATTTATTAGAAAAATTATCATCAGCTTTTTCTGGTTCAACAACAACACGTATTTCTCTACCAGCCTGGATTGCATATGTCTTTTCAACACCTTCAAAACTTGTAGCAAGTTCTTCAAGATTTTCTAATCGTTTAACATAGCTTTCAAGTGGCTCTCTTCTAGCACCTGGTCTTGCCCCACTAATTGCATCGGCAGCTTGCACTAAAGCCGAAATTGGATGTTCCATTTCAATATCTTCGTGATGCGAACCAATTGCATTTATTACTATAGGATTTTCTTTGTAGCGTTTAGCAACATCGTAACCAAGTAGTGCATGAGGTCCTTCAATTGATTTATCAACAGTCTTACCAATATCGTGCATCATTCCAGCCCGTTTAGCAATTGATTGATCGAAGCCAAGCTCTGCAGCCATAAAACCAGTAATGTGAGCAACTTCTATTGAATGCTGCAAAAGGTTTTGCCCATAGCTAGAACGGTATTTCATACGTCCAACCAATTTAATAATTTCTCTATGAACTCCATGAATTCCGAGTTCAATAAGGGTATGTTCACCCTCTTTCATAATTTCTTCTTCTAATTCACTTTTTACTTTTTTTACAACTTCTTCAATTCTTGTTGGATGAATTCTGCCGTCAGCAATTAATTTTTCTAATGCTATTCTTGCAACTTCCCTTCTAAACTGATCAAAGCCCGATAGAATAACGGCTTCGGGTGTATCGTCAACAATTACATCAATACCAGTAGCACCTTCAAAGGCACGTATGTTTCTTCCTTCACGCCCAATTATACGCCCTTTCATATCGTCATTTTTAATCTGAACAACAGAAACTGTACTTTCAACAGAATGGTCAACAGCAGTTCTTTGAATTGATTGCACAATAATTTTTTGCGAAGCTTTTTTTGCTTCTATCATTGCTTCGTCTCTTATTTTTTGAACCTGCTGAGTGGCTTCCGATTTAGCTTTGTTAATTAAATTATCCATTAACATTTTTTTTGCTTCTTCGGATGTAAGAGATGCAATTTTTTCGAGTTTGATATTTTGCTCAAACATCAGTTTTTCAACTTCCGTCTCTTTCTCTTTTAATTGTGCTTGTTTTTTATCAATTTGAGTTGAAAGATTTTTTATATCCTTCTCTTTTAATAAAACTAAATCGTATTTCCTATCTAAATTCTCTTCTCTTTTTTCTAACTTCTTTTCTAAATTTCCTACCTTTTGATTTCTAGTATTAGTTTCCTGGTCAAACTCTTGTTTCTTTTTATACCATTCATCTTTTACTTCTAACAATTTTTCTTTTTTAAGAGTTTTTGCTTCCTTTTCAGCATCATCAATAATTCGTTTCGCCTTTTCATCTGCACTTACTACACTATTTTTTCCTAGTTTCGAGTTTATTATCCAACCTAAAACAAAAGCAATAATAACTAATACTCCTGAAATAGATAGAATAACAAAGGGGTTCAACATGTTCATTATTCCTCCATATGGTCTATATATAAATCCGCACTAACCAGAAACCTATGCTTTAAAGAACCTATTATATACACAATGTGGGTAAATTGCCCGATGCTTTTTACTTCCACAAGTGGTTACCTAAAAGATAACATCCGCCTAAACGGATTGAGGCCTGTAATACACACCGTGAGTCAAGAACCCTATTAAAGTAACTTATAGTTCTTAATTAATAGTTCTGGTAGTGCGGTAAATTAGGATGGTGATGACATAATCTTAGACTCGTTAAGGAGGAGCTTAATTTTTTTAACTTTATCTGTAGCCTGAATACTAAATTCACGAAACTTGTTTCTCTCAATAAATAAATCGTAAGCAATGTTTAATGCCGCAATAACAGCTATTGTTTCTGTTGGTTGATTGGGCATTTCATCTTTGGTTTCGTTCATCATATTATTTACATAGTTTGCAAGGTCTGCAGCTAAATCTTCATTCTCTACTAATAGAGAATAATCTTTATCAAAAATATTAACTTTAAGCTTCTTTTTTTCGTTATCTGTCATTTTATGTTACTACCATCATCTACAATAAATTTAAGAACGTAAATGATTATCTATTTTATTTATCAATTCATCAATCCTATCTTTTACAACTTCTTTATCTTCAGAACTCAAAAAGGAATCACTAAAATCTTCACTATTAACAGAAGCTTTTCGCTCTGCTTCCTCAAGTTTAATTCTTAATATTTCATTTTCATCTTTAAGGGAACGTAATTCTCTTATTAAAGATTCTTTTTCCTCTGAAATAACTTCATCTCTTTGAACCAACACATGCACACTCTTTTCAAGTTCAAGAAGCTCATTCAAAAAATAATCGTATGTTGTTAGTTCTGCCAATATTAGCCTCTTAATTCGGCATTCAATTTTACTTTTACAGCATCAATTGCCTTCCAAAACTCTTTTTCAACTTCCTCTTCAGTAAGAGTTTTCTTTTCATCATAGTAACTTAGTTCAAAAGCAAGGCTCTTTTTGTTCACACCTAAACTTTCGCTTTCAAAGATATCGAATAACTTAACGTTTTTCAACAAGTTAGAGCTATTTGCTCTAATTATTTTTACAACCGAATTATAATCAATATTGGAATCCAAAATAAAAGCACAATCTTTTTTAATTTTTGGAAATTTTAATAACTCGTTGAATTTACTAAGCACAACGATATTTTTCTTTAATTCTGTTAGATTAATATCAAAAGCAAATACGTCTTGAGAAATTCCAAATTCTTTTAGGATGGAACTTTTAACTTTTCCACCTTCGGCAAATTTATTTTTTCCAACAAGATTTGAAATTGAATATTCAAAAATTCCTTCTTCACTATTTTGGTTATATTTAATTTTAACTCTATCAGAATTTGTAACAGATTTTAGAAACGAATTTGAAATTCCCTTTAAGTCGTAAAAATCAAATTCGCGTTTTTTAGAATACCACTCATCTGTTTCTGCTAATCCGGTAATTGCAAATAGTAAATGCTCAGTCTCTTCAAAATCAGAGAAGTCATTTATTACATCATTAAATTTTCTGATTGTATGTCCAATTTCATATAATTTAAGATTGCTCTCTTTTACTTTTATGTTTCTACTAATTGTTGAAAGTAACCCAGGTAAAAGTGATGGACGAATATGCGACATTTCAACACTCTGTGGATTTAATACTCCAACAGGATTTCCATACTTTGATGCTAGTTCTTTATTTAATAACGAGTTTGTAATAATCTCATAAAAGCCAAGCCCAGAAAGGGTTTCGCGAGCTTTATCGTTAAAACTTGAGTGGTCAACACGGCGTTCAACCGATACACCAATTTTTGCAATTTCTGGAATATTGTCGTATCCATAAATACGAGCAATCTCTTCAATTAAATCAATCTCACGTTCAATGTCATGGCGGAATGATGGAATTGAGTACACTAAAGTTTCTTCGGCGTCTGAAACTAATTCAAATTCTAATCCACTAAAAATTTCTTTCACTTTTTTTATTGGAATTTCAAATCCAAGAACCTTTTTAATTCTACCAATTCTTAACGAAACTTGTTTCTTAGCAATAGCATTTGGATAAACATCAATCTCACCCTTTGCAATTTTGCCATTACCAAGCTCTGCAATAAGCTGTGCAGCTCTTTGTGCAGCAAACACAGTTCCATCAACATCACAGCCACGCTCAAAACGTATTGAAGCATCTGTTTGCAATCCAAGTTTCTTGGAAGTTTTACGAACTGATGATGGACGAAAATATGCACTTTCAATTAAAATATTTTTTGTGTTATTTGTTACCTCAGAATTTTCACCACCCATAACACCAGCAATAGCAACGGCTTTATCAGCATCACAAATTAATAAATCTGTATCAAGTAGCTTTCGCTCTTTAGAATCAAGGGTTATAAACTTTTCATCCTTACTTGCACTACGAATAATAATTTTATTTTCTGCCAACTGATCTAAATCAAAAGCGTGCAATGGCTGACCAACTTCGTAAAGAATAAAGTTTGTTACATCAACAACATTATTTATTGGACGTAAACCTATTGCTGTTAATCTCTCTTTTAACCATTTAGGTGATTCTTTAATTGTAACATTTTTTACAACTTTGGCAACGTAGCGTGGGCAATCAACTTTATTTTCTATTTCAACAGACGCAATACTATTAACATCTTCATCCGTTTCTATTAAATTCAATTCTGGCAATTTTAACTTGCGTCCAAATACTGCGGCTAAATCACGAGCCGCACCGATATGACTAAAAGCGTCAGCACGGTTTGGAGTAATATCAATATCAATTATTACATCATTCATTCCAAACGCTTCACCAAAGGTAGTGCCAGACTCAATATTTTCGTCCAACACCATTATGCCCTCGTGTTCATTGCTGATTCCAAGTTCACGTTCAGAGCAAATCATTCCCATTGAAACTTCGCCACGAATTTTTGATTTTGAAATTGTAAAATCTTCGTTAGGAATTTTTGCTCCAACTTTTGCAAGAATAATCTTCTGCCCCGCATCAACATTGGGTGCACCACAAACAATTGGAAATTCTTCGCCCCCAACTTCAACCTTGCAAAGAGAAAGTTTATCTGCATTTGGATGTTTTGTTCGTTCCTTCACATATCCAACAACAAAGTTATCGTAAAGTTTTTTCTGATCAATTACTTCATCAACTTCCAAACCAGCAGTCGTTAAATTTTCAACAACCTCATCAGTTGAAATACCATCTAAATCTATATATTGTTTTAACCAGTTAAGTGATAATTTCACTTTAATACCTCAAATTAAAATTGCTCTAAAAATCTTTTGTCATTATCAAAAAATGTTCTAATATCGCCAACACCATATTTTAACATTGCAATACGTTCAACACCCATACCAAATGCGTATCCTACGTATTTCTCATTATCTATTTTTACATTTTCAAGAACGTTAGGGTCAACCATTCCGCATCCGAGAATTTCTAACCATTTACCTTCCTTTCCTTTTTGCTGCCACCAAACATCAACTTCGGCACTTGGTTCAGTAAACGGAAAGAAACTTGGACGGAATCTATACTTAACATCCTCGCCAAAAAATTGTTTTAAGAATGCAACAAGCGTTCCTTTTAGCTCTGCAAAAGTTACGTCTTCATCAACGTACAAGCCTTCAACTTGATGGAACAAACAATAACTCTTTGCACTAATAGCTTCATTTCTATAAACTTTACCAGGCATTAATGCACGGATTGGTGGCGCACTATTTTCCATCAGCCTTACCTGTACTGGGGATGTGTGCGTACGTAACAAAAAGTTATCGTTCACAAAAAATGTATCTTGCATATCGCGTGCTGGATGATCTGGAGGAAAATTTAACATTTCAAAATTATTATGGTCAGATTCTAACTCTGGACCTTCGTAAATTGAAAAACCAAGTCCTTTAAATATACTTTTAATTTCATCCAGTGTTTGCGTGAGAATATGCTTGCTACCAAGCTCTACACCGCGTCCAGCAAGGGTTAAATCGATATACTCTTTATCTTCTGCTGTTGAGTTTTCTAATTTGCTTTTTAACTCGTCAAAATTTTTCTGTGCAGAAGATTTTGCTTTGTTAAGCACTTGCCCATATTTAGGTTTTTCTTCTTTTGGTAACTTTTTAAATTCCTCAAATAGTTCTGTAAATAATCCTTTTCTACCAAGAAATTTTATTCTTACTTCCTCTAATTTTTCTAAATCAATTACAGATTCAATTTCTGATTTGAAATTTTTCTCTGCCAACTCAATTCTATCGAGCATCTTCATTTCCTTTAACTACGTGTGGTTAGCTCCTAACATAAATTATAGAGTAACAACACCGTTTAATTATTTTTATATATTTCTGATACTAACAAATGCCTTACAAGATTATCCATTAAATTTATTTAGGCTTAGTGCAATACTTGGGAACTCTCTTAATACCTTTTTATCAGAAGTATAAAAGTCCATATTTAGACGCTTTGCTAATGCAACAAATTCACAGTCATAAGCAGAACATTTAGATTGTGAAACTAATTCTAATATTTCAAACGAATTCACTTCATATTCGTTTCCTGCCATAAATTCTTCGGCTTCATTCATTATGCTAAGAGCGTCTTCTTTAGATAAATCACTATTTCGCATATAGAGCATTAAAACATTTCGGAATTCACTTCGCCACAAAAGTGGGGCAATCCAAACTGAATCGTACTTCAATAATTTTCGTGCTTTTTCTGAAAAAGAACCATTAATAAAAAGGTATGCAATAACATTTGTATCAACGGCTATCATAACCGTCCATCATTTTTTGCAATCTCCAAAAATTTTTCAGACAAACTAGGAATCGCAATCTCCTTTTGAAGTTTGCTAATTCTCTCCAGTAATTGTTCCGAATTAACTGGTTTATATCCCAAAGTCTTATTCAAATGAAAAAGTATCTCACTATTTATACTTCTAAAATTTGAAGAAGCACTCTTTTTTATAAGTTGATATAAATCGGTGGGAACATTTTTCAATGTAATAGCTGGCATTACTTACCTCCTATTTGATTCCATTTTGCAACCACCCAAAATTAAACTATACCATTTACAAAATCAAGTTTAAGAATATTTTTATTATTGATTAATTAAAAAAATACCCTCTAAAATTAGCATTTGCAAAATTCAAGAGGGCATTAAATAATTTATCTACGTAAGTCTAAAGATTGTTAGACTAAAGCAGAGCTTAATCTGTTACAAATTTAACTATTTCAGAAAATGCTTTAGGATTTTCTACTGCTAAACTTGCTAAGATTTTTCTGTTAATATCAACACCTTTTTTATTAAGGTTGTTAATAAGTTTGGAATATGTAGTTCCATTTACTCTTGCTGCTGCGTTTATTCTTACTATCCAGAGACGACGAAAAGTTCTTTTTTTAGCTTTTCTATCTCTATAAGCATATTGCAAACCCTTTTCAACATGGTGTTTTGCAATAGTATAAACGTTGCTGCGAGCGCCCCAATAGCCACTGGCCATTTTGAGGACTTTTTTACGTCGCTTATGTGAGGCGACCTTGTGATTTGCTCTTGGCATACCGTTTTCCTATAGGTTTTGTGTGTTTATAAAATCATTCTTTTAACGCGTTTCACTTCCGACTTAGATACCAAAGTAGCTTGTCTTAAGTTTCTCTTTCTCTTAGTACTTTTCTTTGTGAGAATATGAGCTTTATACGCTTTGAATCGTTTAATTTTACCTGAACCAGTTTTTTTGAATGTTTTAACTGCTCCACGATTACTTTTCATTTTGGGCATAATTTTACCTAATTAATAATTTATTTTTTCTTACTTTTTAGTGATACTAAAATTGTGTGCATTGCTCTTCCTTCAAACTTTATAGGATACTCAATCTTGGCGATGCCATCAAATTTATCTATAAATTTTTCAAGAAGTTTTTTGCCATGATCTTTATAGGCAAGTTCTCTACCTTTAAACACAACAGATACTTTTACTTTATTTCCATCTTCCAAAAAACCTACTGCATGACGTGCTTTAAAATCTAAATCGTGTGTATCTGTATTTGGATGTAAACGAATCTCTTTCAAAATTGTTACATGTTGTTTCTTCTTCTGCTCTTTATCCCTTTTTTGTTGCTCGTAAATAAATTTACCGTAATCAATAATTTTAACAACAGGGGGCTTTGCATTTGGTGCAATCTCAACTAAATCAAGTTCCTTCTCCTCAGCTTTTTGAAGAGCTACTTTTGATGTGAATATTCCAAGTGCACTTCCATCAGAATCGAGAAGCCTCACTTCTCTTAAGTCTAACAATTCTCTGTTAGTTCTATTTTTGTTTTTAGGTTTATTGTTGTTATACCTAGGATTAAAGCCGATGGCCAACCTCCATTATATATTATTAATTTTGTTTTTTATAGATTCTTTCAAGTTAGAAATAAATTCTTCTACGCTTATTTCTCCTTGATCACCATGCTTATGCTTACGAACCGAAATGGTTCCATTGGTCTCTTCTTTTTCGCCAAGAATTAGCATGTAAGGAGTTTTTTGTGTCTCCCAATCACGAATTTTGTAACCAATTTTTTCGTTTCTTTTATCGAATTCAACTCTTATATTTTCATCGAGCAACAAAGATACAATTTTTTGAGCATAATCGAAATAGTTTTGTGAAACAGGAATAACTGCAACTTGAACTGGTGCTAACCAATCTGGAAAAGCTCCGCCAAAATGTTCAATTAAAACTCCCATAAATCTTTCAATAGAACCTAGCAAAGCTCTGTGAACCATATAAGGACGATGCTCTTTGCCATCCTCACCAATGTATTTCATATCAAAACGTTCTGGCAAATTAAAATCGAATTGAATAGTACTCATCTGCCATTCACGATTTAGTGCATCTTTTATTTTGATGTCAATTTTGGGTCCGTAAAATGCCCCACCACCTTCATCAACTTCATAATCTAGCCCCTCTTTTTCAAGAGCAACTTTAAGTGATTTTGTAGCGTCTTCCCAAAGTTCATCGTTTCCTGTAACTTTTTCTGGACGAGTTGATACATAATATTTTAAGGTTTCAAATCCAAACTGTTTCCACATCTCATTTGAGAAACGAATTACTTCAATAATCTCATCTTGAATTTGCTCTTTTGAACAAAAGATATGTGCATCATCTTGAGTAAAACCACGCACTCGCAAAAGTCCGTGAAGCACACCACTCTTTTCGTAACGATAAACAGTTCCAAGCTCAGCCCAACGCAAAGGTAAATCGCGATACGAACGTAATTTAGTTTTGTAAATTTCAATATGAAATGGGCAGTTCATTGGTTTTACATAATAATCTTGCTCATCAATTTGCATTGGTGCAAACATATTTTCTTTGAAGTGGTCTAAATGTCCACTAGTTTCCCAAAGATGACTCTTGCCAACGTGTGGCGTATAGAGTAAATCGTAACCATTTTTAAGATGCTCTTTTTTCCAGAAATCTTCAATCTCGTTTCTTACTCTTGCACCTTTTGGATGCCAATAAATAAGCCCTGCACCAGCTTCTTCGTGAATACTAAAAAGGTCTAAATCTTTACCAAGTTTTCTGTGGTCTCGTTTCTTTGCTTCTTCCAAAAACTCAAGATGCTCATCAAGCATATTTTGTTTTGGAAATGAAATTCCATAAATGCGTTGTAACCTTGCACGCTTCTCATCGCCACGCCAGTATGAGCCAGAAACACTTAATAGTTTAAATGCTTTAATATACTTGGTTGAAGTAAGATGTGGCCCTGTGCATAAATCTGTAAATGTTCCCTCACCGTAAGTGCTAATAATAGTTTCACTATCAAAAGCATCTATCAATTCTGTTTTATATTCATCGCCATTAAAAAATTCTAAGGCTTCTGTTTTACTCAATTCACTTCGCACAAAAAAATCATTTCTATCAATAAGAAATTTCATCTTCTTTTCAATCTTTGTTAAATCATCTTCTGTTAATTGAGTGTTGATATCAATATCGTAATAAAAGCCTGTATCTATTGAAGGACCAACGCCAAACTTTGCTTCTGGATAAAGCTCTTTTACAGCATGTGCCATTAAGTGAGATGTTGAATGCCAGTATGTATCCTTCCCTTCGGCATCTTTAAACGTAAATAATTTGAGTTCTGAATTATTATTAATAGGAGTATTTAATTCACTACGTGCGCCATTTATTTCGGCAACCAATGCTTCTTTTGCAAGACCTTTGGATATTGATTTTGCAATTTCAAAAGGAGTAATACCTTGCTCAAATTCTTTAACTGACCCATCTGGGAATGTAACTTTTATTTGGCTCATAAGATTTATTAGTATTTAAAAAAAAACGGAGATAACTCCGAATAATTGTGGGTTCTGGCAGATTCGAACTGCCGACCTTCTGCACGTCAAGCAGACACTCTAACCAACTGAGCTAAGAACCCGAAAATAATTTCAAGTTCACTTACTTGTAATAATCAATCTGTTTTTGAAAATAAATTGTGTACCGAGGGCCGGACTCGAACCGGCACGGGAGAAAAGTCCCACTGGATTTTAAGTCCAGAGCGTCTACCAATTCCGCCACCCCGGCAACAAAAGGTATTTTCAAAATTTCAAGAACTTTAAAAACATCGTTTAATGAAAAACGAATTCCAAATATATAGGTTTACACTAAAATTTGCAACCAAAAACGAATAAAAAACAGAATATTTTTATCTTAAAACTTGATTTAGATTAAATAATAGATTAAATTTTGAATCTAAATTTTTTGGGGCCTATAGCTCAGTTGGTTAGAGCATCTGACTCATAATCAGAGGGTCCGCGGTTCGAGTCCGTGTGGGCCCACAAAAAAGAAAGCTCAATAACAGTCCGTTATTGGGCTTTTTACTTTTAAAGCCTTTCAAGAATTCCGCTGATTATTCATTTGCTCCTATGGACTTTCCTATGGACTTTTTACACAAATATGTCAATGAATTGTAAAGAACATTTGTTAATAAACAAGTGTAATTGCAATCTATGAATTTATTATCAAGTAGCACAATACAATCATGCTACTTTTTTAACTTCATCCGTTTTATTTAGTAAAAAGTTTACTGCATTTTTTGCTTGTGTTGATGCTTTTATAATTAGTTTTTCATCATCTTGTAAAGGATGCAACCAACTATTTATATAACTTGCTGAGTTATCCAAAGTGTTATTTATACCGCACATAGAACATAAAAAAGAGCTTCCAATTTCTGCGACAAGTTCCTCGAAAGAATAGTTTTCGCTCCCTTTATAATCGCTTGGTTTAAATCTGTTTAACCTTGAGCTGTGTCCGGTACTGTGAATTATTTCGTGAAATAGAGTTGAATAATATTCATCAGTTCCGCTAAATTGTTTTAGTGGTGGAACGGAGATATAATCGAGTGTAGGAGAATAAAAAGCACGTTCTAAATTATTTTTAATTAGAGGAATAAAAGAGAGGGATTTTAAGAACTCGTCCGCCTTTGGTCTTTCATCAAGTTTTTTAATCTCTTCATCTGGTTTGTAAAGTGTAGTTTGTGTTAAATTAAATACTGTTGAGGATTTTATAAACCCAAATTCAGCATTAGAAAAGCACAAATGCTGAATCGCTCAAGTTGGAGTAAAGGATGATAACAATAATCCATTAACCTAAACGGTTATCATCCCTAACTCCAGCTAA
>CAMZLW010000055.1 GCA_947311785.1 uncultured Ignavibacteriales bacterium
AAAATTCAAGAAGTGAAATCTGTTGGTAGAGGTTATAGAACTTTTAAGAATTTTAGAAGTGCCATACTATTTTTCCATGGGAACTTAGACCTTTACCCACAACAATAAGGGTAGAACCATTTTATTATTACTTGGCGAAAGTATCTCAAAATTGCCTGGAGTTGTTGTCGTTCCAAAAATATTTTCGTCTTTATATTCTATAAATAATGAATATTTTGTGTCAGGCAAAATTGTTAAAACATCTAAATTTATATACTTAAATCCTTTATCCGGAGTAGAATAATAATCCTTTACAACATCAAAACTAGTATATGTTAATTTATTACTCTCTAATTGAACATTTGCGTCCTTAATAAAAAACTGATCGTAACTTTCCGTAAAATAGTTTATTGAATCGGAATATGTTTTTGTATCTTCATTTACTTCAGCAGTTCTATAAAAGTATATCCTTTGAATACTATCATTTGCAGTTAGATTAAAAATTACACTATACTTATTCTTGGCATTACCAAGTTCATTGTTTAGCGAACACGAAAATAAAAATATGATGCATATCAATAAAGCATATGTTTTTCTAATCATTTTAAAACTCGATAGTTAAGCCAACAGTGGGTATCAAATAAGAGCCACGAACAGTTTGGATATTATTGATGGAATTATTTTTCATAAAAAAGATTTCGTTTGGACTATTGTAAACATTAAGTATTTGCAAATATGGTTTTACAAGTAACGAACCAAAAATAAACGTTCCACTAATTCCAACATCTAATCTGTGATAACTTGGTACTCGTGATGAATTTTTCCTACCATAAATAGGATTCCAGTAAAAGTAATTATCAAAATAATCATTAAACTCATCTGCAACTCTGTTTCCAACAAACTTTTTAATTACTGGAGTATAGGGAAGCCCAGTAGCATAAGTCCAAAACAAATTAATATGCCAAGTTTCAGTTAAACTAAAATTGGCAAGTGCTTTAAATGTATGTGTTCTATCGTAACGAGCGTAGTAGCTATATTCTTTGTTTTCCTTTATTGCTCTTGCCCACGAGTAGCTCATCCAACCAGTTAAAAATCCTTTTTCTTTTTTTATAAAAATATCAAAACCAGAACTATTTCCATTTTCTAATTGAAACGGATTAAACTTATTGTAAGATGATGCAAGATTTTTTCTCTTTTTATAGTAGGCTTCAAGTTCTAAACGAGTATCTTTAAAAATGTTGAGTATGTAAATACTTAAAGCAAAATTATCTGAAGTTGGCATTTCTGATGCTACTCTTGGTGTGAAATATACTGAGAATGGGTCTAGTATAGGATTACCTTGGTCTTTAATAACAAACAAATTTTGATAATATTTACCGTAGCTAATGTTTAATATTAAATTTTTGTCAAATGAATAATTAATTTTAATTGATGGAGAGAAAAACACTTTATTAAACTCCTTTTGATAAGTTGACCGAAAACCTAATTTAGCCGATAAATTTTTTGTGAAAAAGATATTATCTGAAACATAAGCACTAACTGATTTAATACTGTTTTTGCTACTATATTCTTTTTCTGCAAAGTCAAAAAATGAATTTTCTAAATCAAAACCAAATTCTGAAAGATTGCTTTTACCAACATCCCAATTATAATTCAAATTAATATTTTTAAGTTCCACCCCAATTTCAAATTTATTACCAGTAAGCTGATAGTTGAATTTAACTTTTCCACTTATATCTGTTAAACTATTATTCAAATACAATCTATTTGGCATACTATTATACTTGCTGGTTGCATCAGCATTATTAAACGAATTAGAAAAATATAAATTTGCATCTAATGAACTATTAGTAGAGAACAAATGTGTATAATTAAAATTTATTACATTATTGCCCCAAACTGGTTCGGTTTCAATTTTTGGTTGCTCATACATAAAATCATTAAAAACTTCAAAAACGTCCTTTGAGTAAAAGTAACTAATTGAAAATAGATTTTTGCTATTTATTGGAAGTGTGTATTTAGTATAAATATCATAAAAAGAATAAGGCATATTTTCAGAAATTATTTTTGCAACTAAATCCAAATACGTTCTGCGTGCTGAAAAGATTACGGAACCTTTTCCAATTGGGGCTTCAAGAAAAAGGCTGGATGAAATAAGACTAAGCGAAACACTACCTTTCAGCTTATCTCTGTTCCCATTTTTTGTGGATATTTCTAAAACACTCGATAAATAATTACCATATTTTGATGGGTAATTTATTGGATATAATTCTTGCTCACTTATTATTTCGGAAGTGAACATGCTAAATATTCCACCAAGATGATAAGGATTATAGACTGGTGCTTTATCAAGTGAAATTAATGTCTCATCAAAATTTCCGCCTTTAACAAAAAGTTGAGTTGAAAAATCGTTTATTGATGTAATGCCAGGTAATGACTGCAAAGCTCTTAAAGCATCAGGTTCGCCAAATTGTGGAATTTTTTGCAAATCACCACTTTTCAATTCGTATGTTTTTGTAAATTGATTTTTAGTAAATCTTTCTCCACTAATTGTTACTTCTTCAAGTGCAATTTCTTTGGGTAGTAGTTTGAAAAATACTTTTTTGTTTTCAATAAATTCTTCAATATTTATTTTTTTAATTTGTTTTTCGTAACCTAACAACTGAGCAGTAATTTCATAACTGCCAATAGGAACAAAAAATTCAAAATATCCATTGTCGTTTGATTCTGCGACCCCCACACCACCAATAGAAACTGTTACATTTACCAAACGCTCATTAGTTTTAATATCAGTAATAAAACCTTGAACTTTTGGCTCCATTGTTTGAGGCAAAATATTTCTATTTGTAGTTAGTAAAATTAGGTTTAGTATAAATATAATTTTATTAACCCTAATTTTAAATATGTCAAGATTATTTTGCCTATTACCAAATAATAATTTTATTAACATGGTTATTCTATTTCATCAACAATTCAATTTCTACTAAAACCCCAGATCTTTCATAGCTACCTGATAGCTTCTTGCCAATTAACGAAAATTCAATGTTTCGCAAGAATGTATCAGCAGTATGTTGAAACTTAATTTTATTATTCTTAATACTATAGGTGCCTGATAAATCTGCGACTACTTCACCACCTCCTGTTAAATTAAGCGTATCTGGCAAATAGAGTATGCCCGTTGTGGTTTTATCTTCATTCAATTCAATTTCAATATAACCACCAACTGATAAAATATCTATTGGTGCTTTATTTTCTAATGTTAATTTAAACTCCGTAGTTGAATACTTGCCCAACACTTCTTTTGCTAATTTGTCGTTTGTTGGTGGTGCTGTTGGTTTATCCTCTGCACACGCAAATAAAAACACAATTAAACTAAATGAAATAACTATTTTTTGTAACATGCTAAACCTCTGTTTTTATTGGAAATGTTAAATTAACTATTTTTTGTTTTTCATAATATGCAAAATTTTATGACTATTCATATTATAAATTTATTGTAAAGCCTCTATGTCTTAGTTAGAGGCTTTACAGTAAAATATTATTATTAAAATTCTCCGCCACCGCTTGGAACAAAATCAACTGCAATTTCATCAGAAACCGTTTCACTTCCAGATGTAACTATGCATTTAAATTCGATATCATCATATATGGTTTTTGTGTAGTTTTGTGTTGTTACACCAGTATTATACCAACCATATGTGGGCGAACTTCTTGAATACCATTGGTAGCTGTAGGAGCCACTACCACCAGTTGCGTTTGCTGTCCAAGTTCCAGTAGCTGACTCAACAGGTGCAAGAACGCTATTGCCTTTACTCTTTATGTTGCTCGTGTTGTTATAAGAATTATTTGGGCTACCAAAAAGAGTTGTAGGTCCAGATATTGTCATTGCTAATGGGTCAGGAGGTGGTGGATATGAGTAATCAATTCGGACTTCAGTAAGTTTATTACTAACGAGATCTTGCCAGCCAACAGCTGGTGAACCACTATTTGTTGCATGTGTTGAAATAGGAGAACCGTAAATAATATACCTAAAAAACTAAAACGAGAAAGATCGACTATAAAACTATTGCTAAATGAGTTATAGTTTAGTTTCGAAATGATAAATTGTTAGAATCGACTCAACGAGAATCTATTGCGATACCAAAAGCTCTT
>CAMZLW010000056.1 GCA_947311785.1 uncultured Ignavibacteriales bacterium
AAGAAAATAATTTGGGCTAAATGCTCATAAAGCCTTTGCTAATATAGGCTTACGTCGGTTTTTTATTGCTGTTTTTGCGGAACTTACGTTACAACTTTTAAAAATATTTGGGTATAAAAATGATAATAAGAATTCTTAAAATATTTATTGTAATTTCTCTTCTGTTTAGTTTGCAAGTAATTGCACAAGGCAAAGGAGATGCTACTCTTAGAAAGATTGGTTTTCATACTGGTAACCGAGTTGGAATCTCTTTCTATAACGATGGTGCAATAACTGGTTTTCGTCAAGGCGTTGATATACGTGGCGAGTGGCCTCTTGGTTCTGGTGAAAACTACATTGGTGATGTTACACCTTTAATTGGTGTAGAGTTCACTAATACAAATGGTAAAACTTTGCAATCTGTAACAATTTCTCGTGGTCCAAGAAATAAGCAAGGAGATGAAAGACATCCAACTGCTGGATATTTTTGGGGCTTCGATCCAATCCCAGGATTCCTAAATCCTAACGGCGAATCTGTTGCAATGAGTCATTTGCAAAACTCGTGGCCAATTGGTGGTTGGGCAGACCCTGGCGGTTTTCCTGATGTAGTTGATTACGTTGATGCAGATGGTAACACCGAGTGGTGGGGTTATTTTGGACGTGGACTTATGCAAGCAGATCAAGAAAGTTACTTTGTTGCCGATGACCAAAACGATGATGAATTTAATGGTGTAAACAATAGCTTTGAAGCAACACTTTGGGTGCCAGATTCAACAGACTTATTACGCCATGGCATGGGTTTACAATATCTTCAAAGAGGTTTCCAATGGTCTAGCTTTTTAGCAGAGGATGTTGTTTTCTGGTTGATGGATATTAAAAATGAAGGAACCGCAAACTACCGCCGTGCCGATTTTGGAACTGTTGTTGGAACCCTTGCAGGTGGCGATGGCGATAGTGGTGATGACCTTGGTTTCTTTAACGCAGAAAAATCTATTACATACTCGTGGGATAGCGATGGCATTGGTAATAAAGGACAAAAAGTAGGTTTCGTTGGTTACGCTTATCTCGAATCTCCAGGTAATCCTTTTGATGGTATCGATAACGATGGCGATTCGCAAGACGCATCATCACCTGTATTTTCATTCCCCGATTTTTTAGAAAAAAATTATTCTGCTGGAGATAAAGTTGTTTTAATAAACAAAGAAACTTACGAAAGAACAATCTACACTCTTTCAACTTTACCCGATACTGTGTACTCGCTTGGCGAAATGACAGTTGTTGAAGCTGGGGTTCCATTAAGAGAAGGGCATATTGGAAGTGTAGTTAATGGAGTTGCAATTCCAGATTCTACTGCTTTTGATGGAATTGATAACGACCTTGATGGTTTAATTGACGAAAACGAATCTCTTCATATGAATGCACGAACTGTGAATAACCAAGACCCACTTAAGTATGTTAACTATTTAACTGGCGAAGGTCTTGCAGATTTACTTATTGATGAAAGAAGGGATAACGATATTGATGAAGATGGCGATTGGGATGTAACAACTGATGATGTTGGGCAAGATGGTTTAGGTCCAGACGATGATACATATCCAGGTCCAGATGCTGGTGAAGGTGATGGAATACCAACCCAAGGCGAGCCAAATTTTGGCAGAACTGACCCTGATGAATCTGACCAGATAGGATTAACAGCGTTTAATTTCTTTTCACAATCGGCATCACCAGATATGTCTAACGATTCTCTGTTGTGGGCAAGAATGACTCCAGGGCGTTTTGATGAAATTCCTCCAATACCACAAGATGGCGATTTTATTTATGCTTCTGGTTTTTTCCCTCTTCTATCGCAAAAAGTTGAGCGGTTCTCTGAAGCACTTCTTTTTGGAGAGGATTTAAAAGACATCCAAAATAATCAAAAAATAGTTCAACAAATTTATAATTCTGGATATAAATTTCCTCAACCTCCACGTAAACCAAAAATTACAATTACACAAGATGATGGTAACGTGGTTATCTATTGGGATAATGGTCCAACAGAACGCTCTAAAGATTTTATAACAAAGAAAAGAGATTTCCAAGGATATAAAATATACAGAACTACAGATGCTGGTTTTAGAGATGCACGTTCAATAACAAATGCTTTTGGAGTTTTATCCTTCGATAAGCCAATTCAACAATACGATTTGGTCGATTCTGTAAGCGGATTCTTTTATCCATCTGCTTCAATGTTAGAGCAGGTTGGTGGTGGAACTACTTATTACTTAGGAGACAACACTGGTGTTGTAAACAGATTTATCGATTCAACTGTTACGCCTGGTATAACCTATTACTATGCTGTCTGTGCATACGATTCTGGCGAAGAGGCGTTATCAATATTTCCATCAGAAAACTCTAAATTTATTTTTAGAGAAGCATCGGGCAATGTTATTACAGATGATAACACTGGCTATATCACTCCTGGCAGAAGACCTACTGGATATGAAAAAGCAAATTTGCTCGATTATAAAAAAAGTGATTCATACAAAGCAACTGGTGATATTGAAATAGAAATGGTTGACGACTCAGAAATTAGAGATAATTTTTCATATCAGCTAACCTTTAGAGATACTGCACTACAAGGCTATACGCAAGATTATACTTTGCTAGATTTACAAACTCCCGATACTGTTTATTTCCCATTATCAAATAATGAAGAAATTGTGAACCCCCGCGACTCAGTTAATATTCCAACAGGTGTTGATACAATTATTGTAAACGGAAAACTAGTTGAAGTTAAAACTGATTATTATGTAGCACAATACGATACTCTAATTAACAGAGATACTACATTTACAGGAAATACAAAAATTGTGCAAGGCTTCCGATTACAAATTTATAACGATTGGGAAATTAAACAAGACACTGCTCTTTCAGGATTTGTTGATATTGCTGAAGATTCCAAAGCCAATTATTCATTTCAAATATTTTTGAATTTAGACGATACAACTGATAACGGAATAAATCTTCCGAACGATTATGAAATTAAATTTTTCAATTCTGATATTGGAATGTCTGTTGCAGATACTATTGGTAAGCGTTTGCCACCATTTAAAACAATTATACCAGCTTCTGCAACTAACATAGAAGTATGGAATAAAACTAAAGGGAAGCAAATTGATTATGTTTATTTCAGAACTGGCACTTTAACTTCTGTATATAGTATCTATTTTAAAGAATGGGTAGATGGCAATTATGTTAGAACTTGGCGAGTAAATATTAATTATTTAGAGCCAAATATTCCCCTAGAGGCACAAGGCAAATTAATGATTACAACAACAAAGCCCTTTAGTAAAGCTGATGTTGTAACATTTTCTGTAAAGGGTGCAGCAATGGATAAATCGGGTAATACAACTAACCTCGATTTAATTAAAGTAGTTCCAAATCCATATGTTGTTACCCACGTTGGCGAAGCTGCTCTTTTAAGTAGCCAAACAAGTGGACGAGGTGAGCGAGAAATAAGATTTACTCGTGTTCCTCCAGGTTCAAAAATTACAATATTCACAGTTCGTGGCGATAGAATAAACACACTCTATCAAGAGGAACTATTTGTTGGAGATGTTTATTGGAATTTGCGAACTGACGAAAATTTAGATGCCGCATATGGTGTTTATATTTTTGTAATTGAAACTGAAAGTGGTGATAAAAAAATTGGCAAATTTGCCTTGTTAAAGTAACGGAGAGAAATAATGAAAATAAAATTATTAATCATAATGATAACTTTATCGGTGAGTTTATTTGGGCAAGCTAAAACTGGCTCAACTGCTGCACCGTTTCTTAATATTGGAATTGGTCCTCGCTCCATAGCTATGGGTGGGGCATTTATTGCAACAGCAGATGATGTTTCATCGCTTTACTGGAACCCAGCTGGAGCAGCACGTATGAACAAAAATGGAGCTTTGTTTTCACACTCAAAATGGTTTGCTGGCATAGATTATAACTGGGCTGGTGCTGTTATTAATATGGATGATGCAGGAGTGTTTGGTATTTCTGTAACAAATCTTGATTACGGCGATATGGAAATAACAACTCTACGAGAGTACGAAGGAACTGGCGGAACATTTACTGCAAACGATATGTCAATTGCATTAACTTATGCAAAAAATCTTACAGACAGATTTTCAATTGGTGGATCTGTAAAATATATTTCTCAAAATATTTGGAATAGTTCAGCCTCGGCACTTGCGGTAGATCTTGGAGTTCTTTTTCACTCCGATATTTATGGCTTGCGTATTGGTGCATCAATTACCAACCTTGGTAGCGATATGCAATTATCTGGTACCGACTTTAACGTTCAGCACGATGTTGACCCAACTGTTTACGGAAACAACGACCAAATACTTGCATCATTAAATACAGATAAATATCCGCTACCTTTAACTTTTAAAATTGGTGTTGCAATGGATATAATTGATATGCAAGACCACAAACTCACAGTTGCAATGGATGCACTTCATCCGAGTGACAATAAAGAATCGATGAATGTTGGTGCCGAATATCTACTCTTTAATATGGTAGCACTTCGTGGTGGATATAAATCTCTTTTTCTTGATAACACAGAGGAAGGGCTTACTCTTGGTTTTGGATTAAAATATGATTTTACTCCATCCCTTGCTATATCTATCGATTACGCATATCAGCAGTTTGGAATTTTAAAAGATGCTCAGCATTTTTCTGTTGGTGTGAATTTTTAATTAAGTCCGTAGCCCACGATAAAATGAGACTGTGTAAAAAAAAAGTCATTCTGAACTTGCGGTGCATTGAGTTCATCGAAATGTTTCAGAATCTGCTAAGTGAGCAATGCATTTGCAAAGATGCTGAAATAAATTCAGCATGACTATTTATGAGTTTTCACAGCCTCAAATGTTGTGGGCAACTCTTTCAGATTAGAAAAATAATGTTGGTGATAATGAAAAATTATCATTAACTTAAGTGTTACAAATAGGTTTTTAGTATCATTCTAATAACATAGGATTCTTTATCAAAACTTTAATATTTACATTACTAATTGCTGCTCAAATACTTCTGCTTAACCCTGTTGAAGTATTTTCGCAAACAAATTCACCAAAGCGTGAAATGCGTGCCGCATGGCTTTCAACAGTTCGCAACATCGATTGGCCCAAAAGTCCATCAAATTCAACTGAGAAAAAAATATCGGACTTAATCAATTATATTGATGACATAAAAAACGCAAACCTCAATGCTGTTATTATGCAAGTGCGTCCTGCAAGTGATGCAATGTATCAATCTAATATTGAGCCGTGGTCATCCTGGCTTACTGGTCAGCAGGGTAAAGCCCCATCTCCATTTTTTGACCCATTACAAATTGCTATTGAAGAATCGCACAAGCGTGGAATGGAATTGCATGCTTGGTTAAATCCCTATCGTGTAAGACTAGAAAGCTATCATCTTAAACTGGATGAAATGAATGTAGCAAAGCAACACCCCGATTGGGTTCTAGATATTAATGGAGATGAAATTTTAGATCCTGGTTTGCCAGAGGTTAGGCAACACATTGTTAATGTTATTACCGATATTATTACCAACTACGATGTTGATGCAATTCATTTTGACGATTATTTCTATCTTGAAGGAATTACAAATCAAGACGATGCTACCTTTGCAAAATATCCTAACGGCTTTACCAACAAAGGGGATTGGCGTAGAGATAATGTAACTGAATTATTACGAATGATTTACTCAACAATTCAAACAGTAAAACCACGAGTTAAATTTGGACAAAGCCCGCCCGGAATTTGGAAGAGCGGAACTCCAGAAGGCACTTGGGGATGGAATGTTTATAGTGCAATTTATTGTGATGCTGTTGCTTGGTTTGATGAGCAAATTATAGATTATCTTGCTCCGCAATTATACTGGCCATTTGGTGGAGGACAAGATTATGGTAAGTTAGCTACATGGTGGGCTAGTGTTAGCAACGGCAGACACGTTTACCCTGGCTTACCATTTTATAGAATAAACCAAACGGCTAAACCTATTACTGACGTTTCACAAATTGGAAAAATGGTTCAGCTTAATCGTTCTAATGATGATATTCAGGGCGAGATTTATTTTACAGCCAATAATTTTGCAAGTAACAATGGTGGAATTACAGATACACTTACTAATAACTACTATAAATACCCTGCACTGCTTCCAATTATGGATTGGAAAGATGCCATTGCTCCAGGCAACCCAGCAAATTTAAGGTTCGATAGAGTTAGTGGAATTGGAACAACAGCATTAACGTGGGATATTCCCACTGGCGAAGATATAAAATTTTATGTTTTGTACCGTTCAACAAGTTCAACTATTGATATCAATGATGCAAAAAATATATTTAAAATCACATCAAATCATTTTGTGCAAGTTGATTCTGAGTTTCCTACAGGAAAGGCTTACTATTACGTTACTGCCCTTGATTGGAATAACAACGAAAGTGCTGTAAGCAATAAATTAGAGTATCAACCATCCATTGTTTTACCAGATGTTCCAAATCTTGTAATGCCACTAAATGCTGAAGCTAATGCTACTGATACAATTAAGTTTGTTTGGAATTATGCAAATAATGCCAACTCATATACTTTTAATATTTCAACATTAGCAAATGATGGGGTTACAGATTCTACAATTTTAGAAGTTAGCTCACTTTTGGATACTTCTTATCAGGTTACTGGTTTAATAGGTGAGAAAAATTATAGCTGGAGTGTAAAAGCAACTAACCTTGCTGGCTCTAGCAGTTTTGCTACTGATTTTAATTTTACTACTGGTTTTCCAGCAGCACCAACTTTACTTACACCATTGTTTCAAGAGCTTAATGTTGAGTTAAACCCAACATTTACTTGGAACAGTAACGCTAAGGCTTCTTCGTATCACTTTAAATTATCAGAAGGTTTAGGAGTAACAGTTGAAAATATGGTTTTGGATACAGTGCTAACAAATGTTACGCTACAAGCTTATAATCTTAAGCCTGGAACTTTTTATGCTTGGCAAGTTAGTGCAAGTAACCAATATGGAAAAAGTCTTTGGTCTAAAACATTTCAGTTAAAAACAATAGTAATTCTTCCTGAAATACCTACGCTACTGGTTCCATCCAATAATCTTAATACTTTAACCGACTCTGTTTTATTTGTTTGGAAAGGGGATAAACTTGCAAATAATTACACTCTGCAAGTAGCGAAAGACGCTTCATTTTCTACCAAAATATTTGATATGAAAAGTATTACAGATACAACTATAAAACTGGGTGGGTTTGAAGGGGCTACAACTTACTATTGGAAAGTTAGGGCTACAAACAATGGCGGAAGTAGTAATTTTTCGGATGCTAATAAATTCTCTACTGGATTTCCCATTGAGCCAACTTTAATTTTCCCAAGTTTCCAACAATTAAAAGTTGAGTTAGACCCAACACTGACGTGGAGCAAAGCGGATTTAGCAACTGAATATAAAGTCCAATTATCAAAAGGATTAAGCTTAGATGAAAGCAAATTATTAATAGATTCAATTGTTGTTGATACAACTCTCTTTTTTAATAAATTAGATGTTAGCACATTCTACACTTGGCGTGTTATGGCTAGTAATAACATAGGCTCTAGCGTTTGGACTGATGTTTCTAAATTCAAAACATCTGCCGATTCAATTCTTTCAGCTGAGGATAATGAATTTAATCTTCCTGAAGAATACTCTTTGGAGCAGAATTATCCAAATCCGTTTAACCCAACAACAACAATTACTTTTGCGTTGCCAGAAGCTGGAATGACTAAACTTACGGTTTACAATATTATTGGTCAAGAAATTGCAGTTCTTATTTCAAATTATTTAGAGGCTGGCAGTTATAATGTAGTGTTTAATGCAAACTCTGTTAACTCACAATTAACTAGCGGTTTGTATCTATACAGAATTGAATCGAAAGAGTTTACATCAATTAAAAAAATGCTGCTGATAAAATAAGTTGCACAATGTGAGTAGTTGTTTTAATAAAAGATTCCCAATACAAAATTTGGGAATGACAGATGGTTATTATAACGATTTATAATTACCGTTTTACCAGTATGTTTTAATTATTTAATATAAATAATTAGGATTTTAACAGAATTTATTTATATCTTTAGTAGGATATTATTATTAAACTAATAACCAATGTTATTCATAAAATAGTTACATAGAGGAAATTAAATGAAAAAATTTCTACTATTTGTTTTTCTTTTATCACTTACCAGTATATCCCTTTTTGCACAAACGGGAAAGATTTCAGGAACCGTTACTGATGCTACTACGGGCGAAGCATTAATTGGGGTTAATGTTCTTGTTGAAGGAACTATGTTTGGTGCTGCCACAGATTTAGATGGTTTTTTTGCAATTCTAAATGTGGCTCCTGGTACGTATAATATTAAAGCATCTTATATCGGCTTTGCATCTCAAACAATTACTGGCTTACGTGTTAATATTGGGCAAACTACAGAAGCAAATTTTAAGCTGAGTGACGAATCGATTAAAACAGATGTAGTTGTTGTTGTAGCTACAACGCCTGTTGTTCAGAGAGATGTTGCTTCAAGTGGTGCTAACCTTAACGCAGAAGAAATTCAAAATTTACCAGTAATAAATATTGCAAGTGTTGTTGGTCTTCAAGCTGGTGTTGAAGGCGGAACGGTGCGTGGTGGTTCTGGTGATGAAGTTGTTTACGAAGTTAACGGAATCTCAATGAGAGATGGTCGTGATAACTCTTCGTATAATAATTTAAGTATGACTTCCGTTCAACAAATTCGTGTGCAATCTGGTGGTTTTACTGCCGATGTTGGCGATGTACGTTCGGGCTTAATTGAAGTTGTTACTAAAGAAGGTGATAAACATAAATACTCCGTAAGTTTCCAAGGGCAAATTAGCCCTGCTGCAAACAAACACTTTGGTGCTTCGGTTAATGATGTTAATTCCTATTTTATAAGACCATATCTTGATGATGCGGTTGCATGGACTGGCACAAACAATGGTGCTTGGACTGAATACGAAAAACGCCAATATCCTGAGTTTCAAGGATGGAATGCTTTTGCAGAAGGAACTTTGCAAAACGATGACCCCACTGACGATTTAACTCCAGAAGCTGCTCAAAGATTATTTTTATGGCAATACAGAAAAACATTTGATATTGACCAACCAGATTACGACATTGATATGTCAGTAAGTGGACCAGTTCCTTTTGCTCAATCCCTTGGTGGTCTTCGATTTTTAGCAAGTTACAAGCAGAACCAAACTATGCTTTTAGTTCCTCTTTCTACTCCAGACTATAATGATTATAATGCATCATTAAAGTTAACTTCCGATGTTGCAAAAGGAATGAAGTTAATGGTTGAAGGTCATTACGGTGCACAGTCTGGAACTTCAAGAAGCACAGCTGGTGGAACTGGACTTTTTAAGTCAAGTTGGCAATTAGCAAACAGAGCCGATTATGGTAACTACACAAGTGCTGTACTTTTTTCAGATGCTTATTTTTCGCCTACAACCGTAACGCGTTCAAGTATTGCTGCAAAATTTACTCATGTTATTAATCCAGCTACATACTATACTTTAATAGTTAGTAATTTTAATTCTAACTACGATACAAATCCTGGAAGAGCTAGAGACCTAACTAAAAAATACAAATTTGGAAACAGTTATTATACAGATGAAGGTCCTTTTGGATATTACCAAGGTGGTACGGGAAATGCGTGGAACCCTAGTAATATTAGGCTCGGAACAGTTTATAGCCAAGGACGTGACTCAAGTAAAATTTCACTTTATAATGTTAAGTTCGATTTATCAAGTCAGCTTAATAAATATAATAATATTAAAGTCGGCTTTTTATTCCGTTTAAGTGCTTACGATACTAAGTATGGATTGGTCTCAGAGCAATTTCCTCAAAATAATAGAACATATCAGTGGGATACAAAACCAATAATTTTTGCAGGCTATGCTCAAGATAAGTTAGAGTTTGAAGCTATGGTTGCTACAATTGGTGTGCGTGTTGAGTATTCTAATCCAAATACAGATTGGTATCAATATTCAACCTACGACCCAGCTCTATCGGCAAGTAACTCTGCAGAAAGAGATAATTTAATTGTAAAAGAGAGTGTTACTCCTCAACTAACTATAATGCCTCGTCTTGGTGTAGCTTTCCCAATTACTATTAATAGTAAGCTATTCTTAAATTATGGTCATTACCAAACATTACCAACTCCAAATAATATGTATCTAATTTCTGAATCGACAGATGGGCAAGTTTTATCGTTTGCAAATCCATACGCTAAATTAGAAAAAACAATTGCTTACGAGGTAGGTTACGAGCAAAATTTATTTGACCAATATCTTTTAAGAGTAACTGGTTATTATAAAGATATAACTAACGAAGCGAGAGATGTTCGTTACATTGGTGAAGCGGCTGGAGTTAATTACAGAAAAACCGAACCAGTTCAATACCGAGATATTAGAGGATTCGAATTTCAGGTAAGTAAAAATAGAGGTGATTGGTTTACTGGTTTTGTTAACTACAATTATATGGTTACATCGCTTGGTAAATTTGGTTGGGGTGAGTATAACGAGTCCCCTTCGGCACAAACAGAATATATTAACACAGATGGTCAAAAATGGTTTAAACAAGCCAAACCAATGCCACGCCCCCTTGCTAGAATAAATATTGATTTCTTTACACCTGCTGGTTATGGTAATTTAATTAGTGGATGGCGTTTAAATATTCTTTCTGTTTGGAAGTCTGGTGTTTATACATCGTGGAGTGGCGATGCGGGTATTAGTGCTAAAACTACTAATAACTTGCAATGGTTAGATTATTATAATACCAATGTTCGTTTCTCAAAGGCGTTAGATTTTGGAACATTTGATGTTCAATTCTATGTTCAAATAAACAATGTTTTTAATGCTAAAGTTCTCTCTTCCACTGGCTTTTCACGAGTTAACTTTGATTATGATAATTATATGAAATCTCTTCACCTTCCCGAAGATATTGTTTCTAACGAAACGCATAATTATTATGGAGTTCCTGGGGATGACAGACCTGGCGATTATAGAGCTAATAATGCAGAATATACCCCAATTAAAGCAGTTGCAAATATTAGTAATATAGAAAAACCAACTGAAGATTTAATTTACTACGATACTGCCACAAGAAGATATTACGAATATACAATTGGTTCTGGTTGGGAAAGATCGGATAGCGGAAAAATCCAAAAAATTCTTAAAGATAAAGCATACATAGATATGCCAAATCTTGGGTTCTTTTCATTTCTAAATCCAAGAGATATTTTCTTTGGATTAAAATTTAATATTTCATTATAGAGGAAATTGTTAGGTGAAATTATGAAAAAAGATTTTTATAAAATATTTTCAATTCTAATTTTAACATTATTCATTATACCAATGGGTAATAGTAATGCTCAGTCAAGTATAGGTAAAGTTGAGGAATGGTTAGGCGTTGGTTCTTTCCATAATTGGTATTCTTCTATTGGGCAAGAAAGAGAAGCCGATAACCCAAAAGGACCAGAACAACTATGGGGATGGCAATGGCCTGCATACTATAAAATGCAAGATATGCAAGCGGCAAAGGCGTTGTGGATTGGAACAAAAAATTATACTGACCCTCAAGCTAACGATACTAAATTCGATTTTAAAGTTTCTCATTGTGGTCCAAGAAAAGCTACTGGTGGTGATAGCGAATTTTTTCCTATGAAATTTAAGCATATTGGAAAATTTATACCCACAGTAGTTAAAGTGGATGGAGTTGAAACTAATTATCCTGGACAAAAAGTTACTATAGATTCAGTCGATACAAACATGCCATACGATCAAATGCTTTACAACTACGTAAATACGCAAATTGGTGTTTCTATGGAAAGGAAAATATATCAGTTTAGTAATCCTTATTACGATAATTTCCATGTAACAGAATATACTTTTTTCAATACTGGAAATCTTGATGGCAATGATGCGGTTGATACCGATGCCGAGAAAAAAAGAAAAGGCGTTGATTTAGAGGATGTTTATTTCTACTTTCAACGAAGACATGGATTTATTAAAGAAACAAGAATACTTTTTGGCGACCCAACTGCTTGGGGTGCAAATACATTAAATAATGAGGTTGGTCCTTATCCAGCGGGCAATAATGAAGAGTTACGATACTCATATGCATGGCATGGTTACTGGACAAACAATGCAGGCACAGGAAACAATATTGGTGGTCCAATTTGGAAACCTGATGATGGTTTTGGAGCCAGAATTAACGAAGCCGATACTGTTGGGAGACTTGGTGCAGCTCAGTTTGCAGGGGCATTAACTCTTTTTGCACAAAATGGAACCGACCCTACAACCGATGATGCAAATCAACCAGCTACTACTGGTTATGAACCATCTGATGGCGAGCTTATGTATTCTTCCGATCCTTTTGATGGTTCGCAGATGCAACGTAGATATAATTTAATGGTAAAAGGGCATCCTGCACAAAGCCATGCAGATTTTATTACTGGTGGCGACTATGTTAATTCTACTGCACTTGGTGGCGATGGTTCAAACAATGGTGCGGGCTACTCTTACGTAAATGGATATGGACCATACCAAATTGCTTTTGGTGATAGCGTTAAAATAACCATTGTAGAAGGAGCTTCGGGGTTAAGCAGAGATGAGGCAATACGTATTGGAAAAATATATAAAGAAAGTGCTGGTAGTGCTGCAGATATAACAGCAAAAAATCTTGCTGTTCTCACCGGGCAAGATTCACTTGATATGACTTTTAAACGAGCAATGGACGCATATAAAAATAATTGGAACATTCCACAAGCTCCATTTCCTCCAAAGACTTTTGAAGTTAATTCGCGTGGCGGAAGAATTGATTTAACTTGGACGAGTAATACAGATGGGCCTGAAGTAAAAGGATTTGAAATTTATAGAAATACAGTTGATGAAGTTGAAGGCTACGCAAGTAATACATACTTTGCCAAATATGAAAAAATTGCCGAATTAGGACCAGATGAAACAGAATTTTCAGATTCAACTCAAAAACAAGATGCAGCATATTTCTACTATATTGTTGCTGTTGGAGAAGACCAACCAGCCAATGCTACACTAAATATTCCTGCATATACGCTTAAAAGCAATAGAGCATACGCACAGACTTATGTATCGGCATTTAAGAGACGCAAAGGCGAGAAAAATATTACTAATAGAGTTAGAGTTTATCCAAATCCATACATTATATCAGCAACCAATTGGTTGTTTAAAGGTGGGTCGGTTGAACAAAACAAAATTGCGTTCGATAAATTATCCGAGCAGTGCACAATTCACATCTATACAGAACTTGGTGAATTAATAAGAACAATTATACACGATAACGGTAGTGGTTCAGATGATTGGGATTTACGAACTTCATCCAACCAAGTTGTTGTTAGTGGAATATATATAGCAGTAGTTACAGATAGCAAAACTGGTGATAGAGAAATAGTTAAATTCTCGATAATTAGATAAAAATTATAGTAGGTACTTAAATGAATAGTAAACTAAAAATTATACTCTCTGCTGTAATGCTAATTTTTGTGGCAAATAGTAATTTTGCTCAAGTAAAATTAGCTCAAAGCGGTATGAAATTTTTAAGCATTGGTGGTGATGCAAGAGCTGCAGCAATGGGTGCTTCTGTTACTTCTGTAGAAGGAAACTCATCCTCACTTTTCTACAATCCAGCAGCAATGTCAAGACAAACTAAAACTTTGGATGTTACATTTGCTAATACTAAATGGTGGGCTGATATAGACTACATAAATGCAGCATTATCTTATGCTCCAAATAATGGATTATATGGTGTATTTGGTTTATCGGTAGCTAGCGTAGATTATGGAAAATTATTTAGAACTATTATCGGTCCAGATGGTGGGTCTATTGAGCTTGGCACATACTCACCTACTGCGTTGGCAGTTGGTTTTAGCTACGCAAAGGCTTTATCCGATAAGTTTTCTGTTGGTGGAACTGTAAAATATGTTTATCAAAACATTGGTGATGGTCATGTTGTTGGTGGCGATTATACAAATTATGAAACTGCTAAAATTGATATTGATGTTATGGCATTCGATTTTGGTATTCTTTATAAAACTGGGTTTAAAAGCTTAAATTTTGGAATGTCTATTAGAAACTTTGCTCAAGAAATTACTTATTTTGAAGAAAGCTTCCAACTACCTTTGTCATTTAAGTTAGGGCTTTCAATGAATTTGCTAGATTTTGCAGATGTTAATTCTCAAGCCCATTCATTTATATTTTCCTTAGATACAGAACATCCACTAGATAATGAAGAAATGCTCCATATTGGTGGCGAATACACGTTTATGAATATTCTTTCGTTACGTGCTGGCTACGTAACACCCGAAACATCGCTTGCTGGAATGAATTATGGAGTTGGTATTAAATATGACTTAAATGGTATTTTCTTAGGTGTTGATTACGCATACACAGAATTTGGAGATTTTGACCCAATTCATAGAATGTCAGTAAAATTATCGTTTTAATAAATTTTAGAAATAATTAAAGATAACTTGGTTATAAAAATGAAAAAAGAAGATAAAATTATCAGATTGCTTAAACTTTTGTTAGCAACAATATCGTTATCAATTATATTTGTTGGATGTTCGCCCACTGTTGAACCGTCGCTTACAGAGAAGGCTGGCGATCCAGGTGTGCCTGCCGAAATAACGAAAGTAACTCCCACATCAGGTTATTCTGGTGTTACAATTATTACAATAGATGGAAAGAACTTTGCACCCATCGCTGAAGATAATTCTGTCTATTTTGGACCTGCTAAAGCCGAGGTATTATCTGCATCTGAAACTAAATTAGTAGTTAAAGCACCAATAATTATTCGCGATTCTTTACTGATTCAAATTTCTAAACCTAATGTTGAAGCTTATAATAGTGATTCTACTCTTTTCAACTTAACTTCTGCTGTAAATAAGTATTACCCATTTCTCGATAATCAAGAACCATATGTTGCAACTTCTGATAAGGATGGAAATCTTTATTTCTCGTATATTGAAAAAGCCAAAGGAATGGGAGTTTATAAAATATCTACAGATGGAACTCTTTCTGAGTTTGCACCTAAAGGTGGAGAAACAACTTTTAACGATTTAAAATACCATTCAGATGGTTACCTTATTGGGGTTTACGGAAATAAAGCAATTTTTAAAATAGAAGAGGGTGTTAAACCAAAAGTATTTGTTAACACAAAACAAAATAGCATAAAACTTAACGCATTCGATTTTGATAAAGATAAAACTATCTGGGCAGGTGGTAAGGGTGGGAAAATTGTTTCTGCTAAACCCAATAAGTCGTTCAAGCTTTTTGATTATGACCAAAATATTGCAGGTCTGCGTGTTTTTAATAATTATCTTTATGCAATATCTGGTGAACCAAATAAGCAGAATATTGTAAAATTTCCTATTGTATCTCCCGATAGCATTGGAGCAGTTGAAACAGTATTTGCTTTTTCAGCTAATGTAGAATTTGGTGTTCTTGCAAATTCACTAACTTTTGATAAAGATGGAGTAATGTATATTGCAACTTCTCCATTATCTACAGATACAGACCCCATAGACCCAATTATGTTTTTTAATGCAACCGATGGTTCTTTTGGAACGTGGTACCCTGGATTATTGGAATCAGCAATTTCAAGTTTTACTTGGAGTAGCGGAACAAATTTATTTGTTATACAAGATAGATATCCCTTAGATAGAGAAACTAAACCAACATTTAATCAAACAATTATAAAAATAGATATGGAACGCCTTGGTGCTCCAGAATTTGGTAAGGACTAATATTTATTTCTTTTTAATCAATAAGGATTAAATTTTTAGATAGTTATTAGTATTAAGCTATAAACAATTATATAATTACATATTACATATAATAATTATGTTTTAACTAAACAAAATCATCAATTAAGTAAGGAGTAACAATGAAAAAACTATTTACACTTTTGGCAGTAGTTGCATTATTTGCATCTACAATTAATGCACAATGGGAGAACCAAGGTGCTTTCCCTGACACAACATTCAATGGCGGTACACATGGTATTGCAGTTGACCCAGATGGGAAAGTATGGGTAGCAAGTTATTTTAAAGATCTATTTTGGGGTGATGACTCAATTAAAGTTTCAGGTATTCTAGTTTTTAATGCAGATGGAACTGAAGCAGATTTTTCACCAATTGGAGCAGTTGCAACTGGTGGTGGATTTGTTGTTGATACACTTAATGGCAATTGTCGTGGTATGGGTGTTGACGAAAATGGAAATATTCTTTATGTCCAAACAGGAAGTAGTAAAATGCTAAAGATAAACTATCTTACTGGAGAGGGAATTGCTAGAGTTGATCTTTCAGCA
>CAMZLW010000057.1 GCA_947311785.1 uncultured Ignavibacteriales bacterium
AAATTCAAGAAGTGAAATCTGTTGGTAGAGGTTATAGAACTTTTAAGAATTTTAGAAGTGCCATACTATTTTTCCATGGGAACTTAGACCTTTACCCACAACAATAAGGGTAGAACCGAATTTTCTTTTATTCTCTTTGGAAATTTCAGCATCAGAAAGAAATTTGATTTTAGCCATACAAGATTTGCAAGTAAAAATCTCATTTGTGGCAAGTTGCACATCACATGATATACAAAAGCGTGGGACAATAAAATCAAATAATCTTGAGATAATTTTCATTATCGCAACAGATAATTATTTAATATTTTTTTCATTTAAAAAATTTGCAAGGTGTTTATCTTTAAAATCAAGATGATTAAAAAACCAACTTTTTACAATTTTTAGATGCTCTACTGAGAGGGTTTCTTTTCCACTAGCTATCCTTATTTGTAGGTCTTTAATTTTATTGTAGAAACGTTCATGCTCTAATTTATGTGAAATATATTGAGGAATTTTACTTTTGAGCATGTAATTATTTTCACTTTCAAAATGGATTTTTAAGTCTTCAACAATTTTAAGTAGCAGATTATTTGCTTTCTCCTTTTTGTTTGTAGTAACTAAAGCGTATAGCTTGTTTGTATCATCAATCATTTGTTTATGTTCATTATCCATTGCAACATGGTTAACTTTGGCTTCTTCATTCCACTCAATAAAATTCATTTTTACTCTCCCATATTTACTATTTAAAGCATTCCTTTTTGTTTTCTAATAATCCACTCAATTGCAAAGAGCATAATTATTATAATTAAAACTAAATCGTTTTCCCAAACATCATATTTTGCTGAAATTATTTCGGCTTTAGTTTTAATTTTAGAGAGTTGCTTTAAATTAAAAAATAAATCAGAATGGTTATCTATATTAAAAGACTTTCCACTCGTATTGTTGCTTATAAATGTAAGATAATTACTATTTAAAACAAAGTTAATCTTTTCTAATTTAATATCTGAAATAAAAAAGTTACCCTTTACTGTTTGTGGCTTTTCTTTTTTAGCCTTAATTGTGGCAGTATATTTATAACTACCTGGAGCTGATATATTAATATTTCCTTCATAAATGCCATTGTTTTTTGGTTGAAGCATTATAACATTTTTGAAGTTTTCAGAATAAACTTTAATTTCAATTGAGGCGTTGTTCACTGGTGTTAATGTTTCATCGTAAACATTTCCAATAAAATTAATGGTTTCGTTAATTGTAAATATATCTTTAGTAGGTTTAACAAAAATTCTTTCCTCTTTTTTTGTTGCCAACCATCTAACAGAATTATTTAAAAATTGCTCAAAAATATTTTCTAAATTTACATCAGCTTGAACTTTCCATTTCCAAAAATTATAGCCATTAAAAACAATACTTCGCGTAGAAGCAATTTGGGATGTTAATAAAATTGGTTGTTCCACATTGCTGTTTCTCGTTTTGCCAACGGCTAAGAGGGAAGCATTACTTTTCTTTTCTATTGCAATACCATTTGTTTTTATTGGTGGAAAACTATTCCAGATTGTTAAGTCATTAAATATTCCACTCCCTTCCGAGATTACTTCAACTTGTGATGAAAAATTTCCTATTAAATTACCCCGTGTGTTAAATGGCAATAGTTTATTAAAAGACATTAACTTTTTGAAATCGGTTAATTCTGAAAGGAATAAAAAGTAAGGAGTTTCTATAAGTTTGTTGGTAATACTATTAAATAATTTACTCGGAGTTTTAGTAGTTGGAAAATCAATCATTAAAATAATTTCGGCACTATCTATTTTGTTTCTATAAGAAATTCCATCTAAAAACGTAGTAGAATTTATTTGAACAATTTTATTTAAATTAATTTTATCGTTATTGGATAACGATTTAATTATTGTCGATAAATCTGCCGAAGGTGCCCCAGCAATTACTAATATATTAGTTTTATCGTTTAGTACATTAACCACAAATTGATATTTATTATTAATATGAGTCTCTTCTTTTGCTAAGTGCGAAACAGAAATTTGTAAATTCTGCTTGCCAAGTTTGGTTGGCTCGTAGATAAAACTAATATTATTAATACCAGATTTATTTAGTTTAATTTTTTTCTGTTTAATAATTCCTGAATTATCGGAAAGGGAAACAAATACAGTTCTATTTGAAAAGTTTAGATTTGAAATAACTGCGTTAATTTCAGTTTTATTATTCAGATAAATTAGTTTGTTAAACTCCACTTTATTTACTGCAATATCCGAGGGCTTTGTTGTATCGCCAACAGCTACGGTGAAGAACGGAATATTTAGTTTTTCAAATTCTAATATTGAGTTTGAGCCTTCCGTAATTATTCCATCTGAAACCAAAGTTATTGTTGCAATTTTTTCTTTCTGATTTTTGATAAATGGAATTAAGTCTTCAAAATTTGTAACTGATTCATCAAATTTAAATATAGCAGCATCACTTAAATCTGTTTCTGCCACATTTTTTCCGAAGCTTACAACTTTTATATTATCTGTAAATGTATTTTTATAGTTAGAAATAAATTTATGAATCTTTCTACTTCTGTTTGTGCTATCCTTGTTTACAATTGAAGATGAATTATCAACAAATAAAAGATTAATTGGCTTGTTCGTTTTTAAATAATTAAGCGTTATTACTGGCTCAAATAGAACTATAATTATTAAAGCCAATGCACTACTACGTAGAAAAATTAAAATAAATTTTACAAAATTTGAGGTTTTAGGAATTGTGTGTTTGTAGCTATAGTACGAGTATCCACCAGCAATAAATATTAGAATTGTTAGAATAGCATAATTTATATTAATTGCAAAATTGAAATTTTCAAATGTCATAGTTTAATTGTTATACTTTATTTGGTCTTATTAAAGTGAGTTTAAATCCCAGTCTTTCATTGTGTTAAACATATTATAGTCGGTTAAATCAAAGTGGATTGGAGTTACGGATGCGTATCCATTTTGGATTGCTATAACATCGCGATCTTTTTCCGAATCTAGAAATTCCATTTTACCTGTTAGCCAATAATAATTTACGCCATACGGATCAACGCGTTCCTCAAAAAAATCGTCCCATCTTGATATGCCTTGCTTAGTTAGGGCTATTCCTTTAATCTCTTCTTCGGGTAAATCTGGGACATTAACATTTAGCAAAGTTCCAGTTCGTAATTTTTTTTCACAAACAAGTTTTGCTAATTTTGCTGCTAATTTTGCAGCATACTCGTAATGCTTTGGTGTGTGTGAATCTACTGATATTGCTAATGAAGGAACATCCATTATTGCTGCTTCGCGTGCTGCCGAAACAGTTCCAGAATAGATAACATTTATGGCGGCGTTAGAACCATTGTTAATTCCTGAAATAACTAAATCTGGTTTCTCTATTAAAATATTTTTTATCCCCATTTTAATGCAGTCGGCTGGAGTGCCATTAACTGCATATCCAAAAAGAGAATTGTTTACAAAATGTTTTTTTACACGTAATGGATTTTTCATTGTTATCGAATGCCCTGCTGCACTTTGTTCTGTGGCTGGAGCAACAACAATAACTTCGCCAATTTTTTTTAGTTCTTCAACCAATTTATTAATTCCAACAGAGCTTATGCCATCATCATTACTAACCAATATTTTCAATTTTCATCCAAATTTTATTACAATTCTAATAACTAAATATAATTAAATTCTGTGAAAAAGATTTTGGGAGATTTATTTATAAAAAGCTGCAAGATTATGAAGACTTTAAAAAGCGTTTTTACTTATAGGCAGAAAAATATATTTCATCCCACCAAGCATTTAATGGCTCTTGCAAAAGCATTAAAATATCTTCATTATTTGTAGAAGGGGGGAGCGGAACGAGTTTTTGTAACTTGTTAATAATTAGCTCGCGATATTCTGGGGTAACATACGAAAGAATATAATGGAGAGTGAAGGCGTCAGTTATTGTTGAACGCTTAATTATTTTCTTTAATACAATTTCATTTTCTGTAATATTGTAAGATTCAATTAGTCTTCTAAATTGTTTGGAGGAATTATTACTTACAGGAATTGAAATTTTGTTCTGACCTAAAATAGTAAATTCGTAATCTTTAGGAACTCGGTAATCGGCATCTTCAAGATTTAATGAAATGTAATTTGTTTCAACTTTTACCTTAACACTGTTGTTAAATTCTTTAACAGAAAATTTTGAGTTTTTGCTAGAGATAATTATGTTTTTTAATTTCAATTGAAAAAGCTGATTATTATACTCTGGAATGAATGTGCAATTTCCATTGTAGAGTTTTATTGATGTGTATGATTTAGTACCTTCTATAATTTCAATTTTGCTCTTTTCGGATAGTTCTATCTTAGCAATATCACTAATTTGAATTTCAACTTGCTCATTATCTTTTGTCGTAAAAATTGAATTTAAACCTATTTGAGAAGTTTGTTGACCTTCATTATTTGATGAAATTTTAACTTGCCACGGAGTAGTTTTGTTTTCTGCTTTGTACAAAATATAGCCATAGCCTATGGCAGTGATGAAAATTAGAAAAAGAAACAGATGTAATACTTTCTTTAATCTGAATTTTGTTTTAGCGGAAATAGGTTTTTTAACACGTATCTTTTTCCCTTTTTTCTTTTTCTCTTTTTTTGCTTCCTCTATTTTGGATTCTAGTTCTTCTTCATTATCAATTTGATTTGCATCAATATCTAAATTAATTATCTCGCTATTTTGCTCGTTGTTTTCTAAAAGTGAGTTAATAATGTTTTCAATAACAGAATCGGGTGGAGAAAAATTGCTCGACAAATTATTAATATTTCTTTGAAGATTTTTAAGCTTACCTAATTCAATTGCTAAATCAATATTGTCTAATAGATATTCCTCAAACTCTTTCTGTTCGTCTTGTGAAAGAAGATTGTCAAAATAATCGTGAAGTAATATTTCTTCTTTTTCGCTATTCATATTTAGGTGAACTGATAATTCCTTTTCGAGTTTGGTGAATCATTGTTTTAATTTCATCCACGGACATATCATTAATAAAATCAGAAATTTCTTGGTAAGTGTATTTTTCTATATCGTGAAGGATAAACGAAATGCGTTCTTTTTCAGGAAGTTGCAAAATTATATTTTCATCTTTTTCAATACTGCTAAGTTCTGTATCTGTGGGTAGGATAATACCATCTTCTAATAATTTATTCTTAATTTTTTTTGTTCTTAATTCATCCAAAAGTTTAAAAATTGCAATGCCCTTTAACCATGCATCAAATGGTTGTTCTTCTCTAAGAAATTTGATGTTGTTCCACGCTTCAATAAAAATATCTTGAGTTACAATTTCAGCAATTTTTTCGTTAAGTGTAAAGCGTACAGCAATGTTATAAATTTTTTTAAGGTTAATATTAGCTAGTTCTCTAAAGGCGTTCTTTTTCCCTTGTTGTGCAGACTTTATTAAAAGTTTTTGATAATCATGTTCCATTTAAGAAAACCAGAATAAATTAAATACGGAGTTAGGCAAAAGTAAAATAAAATATTAAAATTATTATCAAGATTCGTGGAAACTTTGAACAGCTTCATCTAACGAAAAATAACTTTTAAAAACTTTTAGCATTCGTGTAGCTTCAAACATAATCCAAACAGGAGATTCTTTATTTGCAAAAACCAATCGTAAATCACCATCAACAGAATTCATTTTTTTTAACGACACTACTAGGGAGCCAAGAAATGTAGAATCCATAAAGCCTACATTTCTGCAATCAACAATTACTTCACGTCTGCCAGATTGTATTAGCTCAATTAACTTATCTCTAAATTGACCAGCATTACTTAGTGTGGCTCTATCTAATTGTATTCTAACTACAATTATTTTTTCAACAATTTCTGTTATAAATTCAGTCATGATAAAATCCTTAATGAATGTACAAACATAATAAAAGTTTTTTAACATCGAAAGGGGTGTATGAGTAACATTAGAATTTAATATTATTTAGAATTTTTTCTGCCAATGAGTAGGGTGAAAGTTCTCTTGAATTTACATCTAAAATAGAAGTATCAATAAGCTGTGAATTACTTGCAACTATCCGTTTTCTCAGAGTCAATTCAATTATATCAATTATTCGTTCTTTCAAATATTCTTTTCTTTTTTTTGCACAAGTAATATTTTCAAAACAAAAATTTCGATGTTCAATTATTTTTTCTACAAGTTCAGTAACACCTTCGTTTAAGAGTGCTTTGGTTTTTAATATTGGTGGATTCCAATTATTTTGCGAAACATTTTGCAAATGCAATGTTGTTTGAAGTGAATTAAAAGCTTTGTCAGCTTCAGGTCTATCACTTTTGTTAAGAACAAATATATCAGCAATTTCCATTAAGCCTGCTTTCATGGCTTGAATAGAATCTCCAGATTCAGGTACAAGAGTTACAATTGTTGTATCGGCAATTTTTGCAATATCTAACTCCGATTGCCCAACACCGACAGTTTCAAAAATAACAAAATCAAATCCAGCAGCGTCAAGAACGTCAGCTATATCAATGGTTTTTGTGCTCAGACCTCCTAAGCTACCTCTTGTTGCAATGCTTCTAATATAAACATTATCGAGCATTCCAATATCGTTCATTCGTACTCGGTCGCCAAGCAATGCTCCGCCAGAAAATGGACTTGTGGGATCAACGGCAATAATGGCAACAGATTTATTTTGCGAAAGCAAAAGTTTTGTAATTTGATTTGTTAAGGTCGATTTGCCAGCACCAGGAGGCCCAGTAATTCCAATGCGATAAGCATTTCCACTCTTTTTGAAAATCTCTTTTAAAATATCAATTGCTAAATCATTTTCCGATTCAACTAAAGATATAATTCTGGCTGTAAGTTTTTTGTTACCTACAGATAATTTGTTTAGTATTTTGGTGTCAAATTTCATTTTTGGAATAAAGCTTATTGTCTCTTATGTAGTTTTGAACTTCGTCAGGAACCAAAAGGTTAATGGGTAAGTTCTTAGAAATTCGTTCTCTAATATTTGTAGAGTTAATTTGTATTGTTGGGCTTTCAACAAAAATAAAATTATTGGATGAAACCTTAGGAGCTATTTTTTTTTCGTAAAATCGTTTTAACACAATAACATCAACTAATTCTGTAATTTCTTTCCACTTATACCATTTATCGAAAACTAAAAAATTATCGTAGCCAATAATAAGCTCTATATCTCCGTATTTTTCTTTGAAATATTTAATAGTATCTATTGTGTATGAAATTCCATTATTAGTAATTTCAAAATCACTAATACTAAATTCATCAAACTTAGAAATTGCTAATTTTGTCATTTCTAAACGGTGGCTTGAAGATACAGTTTCAACGTTCTGCTTTAGTGGAGAAGTGTTGGCAGGAACAAAAATTATTTTGGATAAATTTCTTATCTCTTTAACTGAGCGAGCTGTTATCAAATGTCCAATGTGTATAGGGTCAAAAGTCCCCCCAAATATTCCAATTTTTTTCATCTTTAAATTATGCTCTATTGTTTAATTCAATTAGCTCAGAAATTTCTAATCTTAATTGTTCAATTTCGTGATTGTAAAGTTCTTTATTCTTATTACAAATTTCAACTTGATGTTTTCTAAATGCCAAAAGGGTGGCTTTTTTTATGAATAAATTTTTATGTGTTTTAATAAACCAGTTGTTCTTGTGCTTTAGAACTGATGATATGGCAGTAAGCAAGTTTTGAGGTATCTCATTTTTCAATTCCTTCTTAATTGTTCTGTTTTCAAACTGAATTGAAAAATAGTAGATAATAAAAAATATTAATAAAATAAGAAGAAGGTTCTACCCTTATTGTTGTGGAATTAGTAAATTTGCATTAAAAAAGGTGTGCCGTGTTTTCAGAGGATTTTTTTAATTTATTATTAAATTTTGGTAGTGATTGGAAAGTT
>CAMZLW010000058.1 GCA_947311785.1 uncultured Ignavibacteriales bacterium
AATATATGAGGAAACTTATTTTCTCAATAATTCCGAATAAACTCTATTTTTGCTCTATTTACGCAGTTTATTTTCACTTTCTCAAAACTTTCGGATAGCTGTGATTTAATCAATAAACTCCAAATTTTATTGAATTGAAATTAGGGTTAAAAAACAATAACTTTGCAGATTAAATTAGAACAACATGCTTAAAGATAAACTAAAAATAATTCAAGAAAATATTCGTATTTCTGCTGAAAAATCTAATAGGGATTTTAGTGAAATTAGACTAATTGCTGTTTCCAAAACTAATCCAATTAGAAAAATTGTTGAATGTTTTGATGTTGGAATAATTGATTTTGGTGAAAATAAAGCTGTTGAATTTAGAGACAAAAGTGAAATTATAAAAGAGAAAGTTATTTGGCATTTTGTTGGACATCTTCAAAGAAATAAAATTAAATATGTAATTAAAAATGCTGATTATATCCATTCGGTAGAGAGTTTTAAGCTTGCTGAAGAAATTAATAAACGAGCTAAACAGATTGATAAAGTTCAAAATATTTTGTTTGAGGTGAACACATCGAACGAAGATTCAAAATTTGGGTTAAAAAATTATGACGAATTATACGAGCTAACAACTATGTGTGAACCGTTACAAAATATCAACCCAGTTGGCTTAATGACTATGGCATCATTCACACAAGATGAAAAAGAATTACGGAAGAGTTTCAAAACTCTTAGAACTATGCGAGATGAAATTTGTAATAGATACAGTTCCATAAAAGAACTTTCGATGGGAATGACTAACGATTATACCATTGCTATTGAAGAAGGTGCAACCATGGTTAGAATTGGAACAGCCTTATTTGGCACTAGAGATGTAACATTATCGTGGAGTGAGAAATGAGATTTACACCTTTTAGTATTAAGGCACAAGAGTTTAATAAGTCAGTTCGTGGTTTCGACAAGGATGAAGTAAGAGCATATCTCGAAACGTTATCCAACGAATTTGAAAAAATGCAAAACGAAAACGATGAGCTTAAAAGTAAAATTGATAATAGCTCTGAAGAGTTAACAGAATTTAAAAAACTTGAAAAAACTCTTCAAGCCACCTTAATTACTGCACAAGAATCATCAAGCAAGGCGGTAGAATCGGCACGAAAGCAAAATCAACTGATAATTAAAGAAGCTGAGATTAAGGCAAATCAGACTATTGAGAAAGCAAATAAAGATGCAGAAATAATTCGTGATTCTGTTTTTCAATTACGCGAAGAAAAGAATTTACTAATTGCAAAACTAAAAGCAATGGTTGAAACACAAGCAAGCATTTTGGATATAGGTTCTAAAACATTTGAAAGTAAATCCCTTTCTGTTGAAGAAAAACAAAGTGATAATTCAGAAATAGATGTTGATGATGTTTTGGAGAAATTATTATGAGTGAACTTCTAAATAAAATAGATGAGACCCTTGCTGTTATTAGGGAAAAGTCTGATAAAGAATATTCTGTAGGAATTGTTCTTGGCACTGGGCTTGGTGGATTGGTTACAGATATTGAAGTTGAATTTGAACTAGATTATTCCGAACTCCCTAATTTTGTTCACTCAACTGTTGAATCGCATAAAGGCAAATTGATTTTTGGAACGTTAAGCGGAAAGAATGTTGTTGTAATGCAAGGTCGTTTCCATTTTTACGAAGGTTACACAATGCAAGAGATAACCTATCCAATACGCCTTATGAAAAAACTTGGTGTTAAAAGTTTGTTTGTATCAAATGCGTGTGGAGGCTTGAATCCCCTTTATAGACGTGGTGATTTGATGATTATGAACGACCATATAAACTTGCTTGGCGATAATCCTTTAATAGGAAAAAATGAAGATGAGTTTGGACCACGCTTTCCAGATATGAGCGAGCCATATAATTATGAGCTAATTGAGTTAGCAGAAAAAGTTGCTCTAGAGAATAAAATAAAAGTTCACCAAGGAAGCTATGTTGCTGTTTCTGGTCCAAACCTTGAAACAAAAGCTGAGTATAGATTTTTACGCACAATTGGTGCAGATGTTGTTGGCATGTCAACTGTTCCCGAGTGTATTGTTGCCAACCATATGGGAATACGTGTTTTAGGAATGAGTATTATTACTGACGAGTGTTTCCCTGATTCGCTTAAGGCTGTAGTGCTTGAAGAGATTTTAGAAGCAGCAAGAATTGCAGAACCTAAAATGACAAAAATTATTAAAGACGTAATAGGCAAAATGTGAATGAAATAAAAAAAATATATTTCGTGTTTCCCATTACACTTAGCTTTATTCTAATTATTTCAAATTTATTGAATGCCAATTTATTTGTTAACTCCGATTATACTTTTACAGTTTGGTTTGTTCTACTGTTAGCTTCCTTTTCTGTTGGTTGGCTTATGGGTAAAGGGTTTAAGTGGAATGAAGGTCTAAAAAATATTTATATTTCAATAACATTTTCAATTGTAATTAGTTTAATACTTGTGGCTATTTTTAGAAATAATTTTAGCATGCATAGTTCTTTACTTGGCAATCTTGTCCTTTACTCATTAAGAGTTTTAGTGCTTGGTTCAAGTGCAATTTTTGGTCTTTCAGTTTCAGTAAATGGGAAAGGTGAAAATGTAGTAGAGAATAATAGTCCTATGGATACTACACAAGATGTAGATATGTCGCAAAAAGAAGAATATTTTATTAAAGAGGCAAAACTTAAAGCAGAAAAAATTCTATTTGAGGCAAAAAAAGAAGCTCAACAAATTAAAGATAGCAAAGCACAAATGGAAAGGGAATTAAGAGAATTAATCCATACAGAAAGGGAAGTAATTCGTAGTTACGAAAAAGAAGAAACTTCCAACGATAACGAAGTTGAATAAATTATAGAGAAAAAATGTTTAAGCAATACGATGAAAAAATAAGCTACCCAAAAGTAGAAGAGAAAATTTTAGATTTATGGAAAGATAATAAGATTTTCGAAAAATCTATTTCTACAAGAGAGAATAAAGAAATATTCACTTTTTATGAAGGTCCGCCAACAGCAAACGGAAAGCCAGGCATCCATCACGTAATGGCACGCACGTTAAAAGATTTAGTTTGCCGTTACAAAACCATGCAAGGCTACCAAGTTAATAGAAAAGCAGGGTGGGATACTCACGGTTTGCCAGTTGAAATTGAAGTTGAAAAACAACTTGGAATAAAAAGCAAAAGTGAAATTCCAGAATTTGGAGTTGAAAAATATAACGAGACTTGTAGAACTTCTGTTTTTACTTATAAAGATTTGTGGGAAGAGATGACCACACGAATGGGCTATTGGCTAAATCTTGACGAAGCCTACATTACTTGCGATAATAATTACATCGAATCTGTTTGGTGGGCGTTAGCAACATTCCATAAAAAAGGATTGATATTTAAGGACTACAAAATTGTTCCTCAATGCCCACGCTCCGAAACTGTTCTTTCATCGCACGAACTTGCTCTTGGATACAAAGAGACTAAAGACCCTTCGGTTTATGTAATGATGAAACTTGATAAAGATTCTGATTTAAATGACGATGGCGAAACATATTTTCTTGTTTGGACAACAACTCCTTGGACTTTAATATCTAACGTAGCTCTTGCTGTTGGTGCCGATATCGATTATGTAAAAGTTAGAACGGATGATAAAACTTTAATTCTTGCAAAAGCGCGTCTCGAAGTTCTAAAAAATGATTATGAAATAATCTCTGAATATAAAGGTTCTGAACTTGCTGGAACAACTTACGAACAATTGATGAATTATGTATCCGTTGATAAAAAAGGGTTCTACGTTGTTGAGGCTGATTTTGTTAGTACTGGCGATGGTTCTGGAATTGTTCACATTGCTCCAGCCTTTGGTGCTGACGATTATGAGCTTTCAAAAAAATATGATTTGCCATTTCTTCAACCAGTAACACGTGGCGGAAAATTCACAAAAGATGTCTCCGATTTTGAAGGTGTATTTGTAAAGGATGCAGATAAGGATATAATATTTAAGTTACGCGAAGCTGGAAGCCTTTATCGAAAAGAGACTATCACTCATACCTATCCATTTAGCTGGAGGTTTGATGATGTTCCTGTAATCTATTACGCACGCGAATCTTGGTTTATTAAAACAACTTCTATCTCAGATAGAATGGTTGAACTTAACAAAACCATAAAGTGGCAACCACCAGAAGTAGGAAGTGGACGCTTTGGCAACTGGTTGGAAGACAATAAAGATTGGGCACTTTCTCGCGACCGTTTTTGGGCAACCCCTTTGCCAATATGGGTTAGCGAAGATGAGAAAGACCAGTTTGCTGTTGGAAGTATTGAAGATTTGAAGAAAGGATTTATAGATAAAGATGGAGTTAAAACTTCTGTTGCCGATTTACCAGCAGAAGAAATTGATTTGCATAAACCATTTGTTGATAAAGTTTATTTTGAAAAAGATGGTAAAATATTTAAACGAACTCCCGAGTTAATAGATGTTTGGTTCGATTCTGGCTCGATGCCGTTTGCACAGTATCACTATCCATTTGAAAACAAAGAGTTGTTTGAAAAAAATTATCCAGCAGATTTTATCTGCGAGGGTATCGACCAAACTCGTGGTTGGTTCTACACAATGCACGCAATTGGAACAATGCTTTTTGATAGTGTTTCATACAAAAATTTAATTGTTAACGAGTTAATCCTTGATAAAAAAGGCTTAAAAATGTCGAAGACAAAGGGCAACACTGTTAGCCCTTTTGAACTCTTCGAAAAATATGGTGCTGATGCAACACGTTGGTATCTTATTACAACTTCGCCACCTTGGAAGACAACTCTTTTTGATGAGGATGGTATTGTTGAAGTTCAAAGAAAGTTTTTTGGAACTTTAGTAAACACATATTCTTTCTTTGCACTCTACGCAAATATTGACAATGTTGATTTATCAGAAGAAAAAGTTCCTTACGAAAAACGTCCAGAAGTTGATAGATGGATTATCTCGAAGCTAAATACTTTAGTGAAAGAGTATGAAACCTTAATGGATAATTATGATGTAACAAAAGCAGCAAGAGCAGTTCAAGACTTTACCATTGATGAATTATCAAACTGGTATGTTCGCCGTTCACGAAGACGTTTCTGGAAAGCGGAAGTAAACGAAAATAAAATTTCTGCGTATCATACTCTTTACGAATGTTTGATGACAATCTCAAAATTGACAGCACCATTTGCACCATTCATTGCCGAGGAGTTGTTTCAAAACTTAAATGCTGTTGGAAAAACAGAAAACTCAGAATCAGTTCATCTTGCTGAATTTCCAAAAGCAACATTTGTTGATGCTGAATTAGAAGAGAAAATGTCAATTGCACAAAAGGTAGTTTACCTAACTCGCTCAATGAGAGCAAAGTCAAATCTAAAAGTAAGGCAGCCTTTAAGCCGTATTATGGTTGCAATAGATAAAGAGAAAAGAGATGCAGTAAACTATATGAAGGATGTGGTTCTTGAAGAAGTAAATATTAAAGAATTGGTTGTGCTTGAAGATGATTCCAGCATTGTTAATAAATCAGCAAAAGCCAACTTCAAAACCATTGGTCCTAAATTTGGAAAGCTAGTAAAAACCATTGCTGCAGAAATTACCAAATTGGATAAAGAACAAATATCCATACTTGAAAAAAAGGAAAATATTTCGATAGATATTAATGGAGAGAATATTGAATTATCCTCTGATGATGTTGAAATAATAAGCTCCGAAATTGAAGGCTGGGTTGTTGAAACAGTTGAAGGCATTACAGTTGCTATTGATTCGGAATTAACAGAAGATTTAGTTGCCGAAGGTTACTCGCGTGAAGTTGTTAATAGAATTCAGAATATGCGTAAAGATGCTGGTTTTGAAGTGATGGATAGAATTGAAATTAGATACAGCACAGATAGTAAATTAAGTGCTTACATTAAGCAATTTTCTGATTATATTATGGCAGAAACTTTGGCGGATATTATAGAGAATGATGATAATAAAATAGGTTTTACACAAGATTGGGAGCTTGGAGAGTTCAAGTGTTCAATCTCTGTTGAAAAATCTAAATAAAAGTTTAGTTGGAGGAAATTATGGCTAAGAAAAAAGAAGTAAAGAAAAGTGTTGCTACAAAATCTAAAGCTAGTACTACAAAAAAAGTAGTAGCTAAAAAAACTGCTGTAACCAAAAAGGCAACAACAGTTAAAAAAAGTGCTGTAACTAAAAAAACCACAACACCCAAAAGTAGTGCTACAAAAAAAACTACTGCATCTAAAAATAGTGCAGCTAAAAAGACTACTACTAAAAAAGCAGTTACCCCAAAAAAAGCTGTTGCTAGTAAACCAGTGGTAAAAACTGTAAGTGCAAAAACTTCAAGCAAGAAAAAAGTGAAGGGATATCTTAAAAGAGATTTAGAGCAATTTAAAAAAGTTATCTTAGCAAAAAAAATAGAGATTATTGAACAACTTCAAAATCTTAAAGACCAAATGATGGACTCTAGCACTGGGCAATATGTAAATGAAAGTTCTCCCTACTCACTACATATGGCAGAACAAGGCACCGATGCTCAAGAGCGTGAAAAATTATATCTATGGGCTCAACGCGAAAGTAAATTTTTAGGTTACCTTGAAGATGCACTTATAAGAATTGAGGAGGGTAAATATGGAATCTGTTTAGGTAGTGTTGGTTCGTCGGAGGGTGAACATCTTATTCCTAAGGATAGGTTACTTGCTGTTCCTCATACACAACATTGTGTTGCTTGTAAAAATAAAATTAGTAAGAAATAGGATAATTTTGAAAGTACTTTACTTAACTCTTATTGTTTTTATTACCGATCAGGCTTCCAAACTTGCTGTTAAAGGATTTTCAATTCCGTTCCTAGATTTTAATTGGGTAGGAATGGATTATGGGCAAAGCATTAATGTAATTGGAACTTTTTTTAGAATTACATTTGTTGAAAATCCTGGAATGGCTTTTGGACTGGATGTAGGAGTAACACAAAAATTATTTCTTTCCATTTTTACAATTTTTGCCACATTTGGAATTCTCTATTATTTATATAAATCTCGTGAACGCGATTTTGCTCTTAGGCTTGGATTATCTTTAATTCTTGCTGGTGCGTTAGGTAATATGATTGATAGAATTTTTTACGGAGTTATTTTCGACTACGCACCATTGATGTATGGAAGAGTTGTTGATTTTATCCAAGTTGAATTTTGGGATTTTACATTGTTCGGACACACTTATGAAACTTGGCCAATTTTTAATGTTGCCGATTCTGCTGTTTCAGTTGGAGTTGCAGTAATTTTACTTTTTCATAGAGAGAAAGCTAAAGAAGAAAAACTAAATATGTCAGCAACTAGCAATAGCATAGATTCTACAATTAGCGAAAGCATAAACACTACAGAAAATGGCGAAGATAATAACAGAGAAAAAATTTAAGTTTGAAATTACCGAAGGGCAAGGCAAAGAACGGTTGGATGTTTATCTTGCTAACATTATGGAGAATGCTACACGCTCAAAAATTCAACAATTAATTAAAGCTGAATTTGTTCTTGTTAACGGTAAAATTAAAAAATCTAATTATCAAGTTATGCCTAATGATGTTTTAGATTTAACAATACCTGTTTCACCACGTCCTGATACAATTGAACCAGAAGATATTCCCTTAGATATTGTTTACGAAGATGAATATTTACTTGTTGTAAATAAGCCAGCGGGTATGGTTGTTCATCCAGCACTTGGCAATTGGACGGGAACAATGGTTCACGCACTTTTATTTCACACGCAAAATTTAAGTGATGTAAATGACGACGACAGACCTGGCATTGTTCATCGTATAGATAAAGATACAAGTGGATTATTAATTGTTGCTAAAGACCCTTGGGTGCATTCAGAACTTGCAAAACAATTTGCAGCAAGAACTACAGAGCGTGAATATTGGGCAATCTGCTGGGGCAAATTTAAAGAAAATAATGGCAAAGTAATTGGCAACATTGCACGTAGCAAAAAGGATAGAAAAATATTTACTGTTAGTGGAACTGAGGGTAAATATGCAGAGACTCACTATTCTGTTATTGAGGAATATGAATTTGCAACATTATTGAAATTAAAATTAAAGACTGGAAGAACTCACCAAATACGTGTGCATATGAACCATTTAAATCATCCAATTTTTGGAGACTATATTTATAATGGTAGAATAATCCAAGCTGGGCATACACTTCCTAAAATTAAACAGCGGGTTAATAATTTGCTAAAAATTATGGATAGGCAAGCACTACACGCAAAAACTCTTGGTTTCATTCATCCTAAAACAAACGAAAAATTATTATTTGATTCTGAGTTGCCAAGTGATATGAAAGAATTGATTACAAAGTTGAAAGTATAAAAATACTACTTTTTATCTTTTCGGTTCTACCCTTATTGTTGTGGGTAAAGGTCTAAGTTCCCATGGAAAAATAGTATGGCACTTCTAAAATTCTTAAAAGTTCTATAACCTCTACCAACAGATTTCGCTTCTTGAATTTTTCCATTTAATCTCTCAG
>CAMZLW010000059.1 GCA_947311785.1 uncultured Ignavibacteriales bacterium
AAAGATAGAACAATTAAGATTGTTCCACGGAATCTCTTAGAACATCAAAAACAAATAATTAAAGGATTAGGATTAAAATTAAAACTATAAAACCGAGCTAAGAAAATAATTTGGGCTAAATGCTCATAAAGCCTTTGCTAATATAGGCTTACGTCGGTTTTTTATTGCTGTTTTTGCGGAACTTACGATATATCTTCCGATGTTGTTTATATTGCCTTTCATTATCAAAGCAACGGAACAGATATTGGGCGTTGGAAAATTGACGAAGTAGGTATTTATGGCACACCACAAGAAGGTGTTGACTTACCACCTGTAGTTAAAAGTGTTGAAAGAACTCAATTAGTTCCTAATGCAAGTGATGATACAGAAGTTATTGCAAAGGTAACTGACGATAATGGTTTAGCATCTGTAACTCTTATTTATAGTAATGATGGAGAAAATTTTAATACTTCTGATATGACATTTGCTGATACTGTTTGGACTGGCTCTGTTCCATCTGCAACATACAATGATGGCGATTTGTATGGGTATTTTGTTGTTGCAACCGATAACATAGGACAAACAGACACTTCCGATTTAAGCCTTGTGCGTGCAGGAAACTCTCCAATTAGTATAATTAAAAATCAAAATGATGATGGCACTTTAGAAATGGAAGGGATTGTTGCTCGTATTACTGGAACAGTTTCTGCAGGAACTGGAACATACTCAACTGGCAGAATAGAAGCATATTTACAAGATACTACTGCTGGTGTGTTAGTAATAAAATTTGGTACAGATACACCTACAATGGTTGAAAATAATAGTTATACAGTTACTGGTAAAATTATCCAATATAATGGATTAATAGAGATTGAACCTATTGATGCAAATAGAGATATTATAGATAACGGAGCTGTTGGTACATTGCAACCTATGGAAGCTTCAATCCATGATATCAATAATAATCCAGAGTATTTTGAAAGTAGATTAGTAAAAATACTTGGCGTTAATTTATCTGATAGAACTCCTTGGTTAGGCTCTGGCTCATCTGGTAGTTCGATGGATATTTATGTTGGAACAGATACTTTAACACTTCGAGTTGACGCAGATACCGATATTTGGGGTACTACTTCGCCACAATTTCCATTAGATATTACTGGAGTTTTGGGGCAGTACGATAGAGATAGCCCTTATACCGAGGGATATCAGTTATTGCCAAGAAAATTTGCTGATTTTGATTCGGGTACAGCAGTTGAAGACGAAAACAATATTCCAACAGTTTATTTGTTAGAGCAAAACTATCCAAACCCATTTAATCCAAGCACAACAATAAAATATCAAATTCCAAACGATGGAATGGTAAGTTTAAAGATATACGATATCAATGGGCAGTTAGTTAAAACACTTGTAAATAAAGAGCAAGCAGTTGGTAAATATAGTGTTACCTTTGATGCAAGTAGTTTAAGTAGCGGTATTTATCTATACAAATTGCAAAGTAACAGTTTTAACAAATCGTTGAAAATGCTTTTGATAAAATAAAATTAAGGTTATAGTAGCAAGTTATACAAATAAAGTAGAAAGATGTTATTTTATTAACCAACGACTTAAGTCGTTGGTTAAAGTCTATTTTTTATAGCCATCTCTTCGAGGGAGTCTCGCAGACATATACAATTAAATCTAAAAATAAATACCTAAACCAACTTTAACTAATTGTAGATTTATTTTCCAAGCGGAGCCAGTACTAATATATTCTGATGAATTTATACTTTTACCACCAGAGGTATATTTATGTTGCGATTTATCTTTTCTAGTAGATTCTGACCAAACTCTTAGTCCAGAAAGATGTGTTTCACCAAAAAGGGTAATGTTATCGGTTAAATGTGCTTCAATTCCAGCTAACGAAATTATTCCTAATCCATAGGAGTTTTCAGAAATAATATATTCATAACTTGAAGTGGAGGTGTTTCCATCCGAATTACTTGTCTGATCCCATTTGTTATACGAATAATTAGCATTAGGTCCTATTCCTAAATAAACTTGAAGTGATTTTTGTGAAATCAAATTAAATAAAAATTGAAATGATAAATTCGTACTTAAATACTGGTTATTATATATTTTATCTCTTTTATATGACGCGTGTCCCTCATTTTTTGATTCTTCCTCGACCTCACTATCTGTCCATGAAGAACTTAAACTCAAATAAACCCTATAATTCAAATTTTGAGTTGTATTCCACTTGTAAGAAATTGCATAGCCATTAAAGAAATTAATGTTTACTCCTTTGTCAGCTTTGTCTGAATCAATTTGTGCATGTAAAGAAGTTGAGAGAAGAATAAGTGTTAAAATTGTTGCAAGTTTAATTAGTTGCTTAGGCATAATAAAGCCCTCCTTTAAGTTATTAAATAGAATAGTTATATATTATTTAATAGTTAAAGTTAATAAAAGGGTTTTATTTTTCAAAGGATGGATGAGTATAGTTTTAGGATAAAAATGGGAACTATTCGTAAATAGAAATTTGGGGGGATAATTTAAATTTTGTAGATGATGGGCATGCCCATCATCCAAAAATAATCTATTTTTTGTTACTTAAATACTCAACTGCGGCAAGACCAGCAATTGTTCCATCGGCAACAGCAGTTGTAACTTGACGGTATTTTTTTGCAGTGCAATCGCCAGCAGCAAAAACTCCAGAGATATTTGTCTCCATATCACGAGTAGCAATAATCTCTTTTCGGTCAGTTAATTCAACTATCTCTTCAAATAATTCCGTATTTGGAATGTAACCGATTAAAATAAAAACTCCATCAATATCCATTTCCGTAAATTCGTGAGTTCTCATATTTTCTATTTTAACTTTTGTTAATTTGTCATCGCCATAAAATTGGGCAATTTCAGATTCCATAATAAATTCAATTTTCTCATTTGCTTCAGCTTCTTCAATGTAATGTTCAAGTGCTTGAAAATGATCGAACTGATGAACCACCGTAACTTTGTTTGCATATTTTGTAAGCGATACTGCTTCTTCAAGTGCCGAGTTTCCGCCACCAACAACAATAATTTCTTTATCTTGGAAGAAATCGCCATCGCAAGTTGCACAATAGGAAATCCCACGTCCTTTAAATTCATCTTCGCCAGGCACATTAAGCGGACGAGAACGCCCGCCTGTAGCCAATATAAAGGCATCGGATGTAAATTTACCTTTACGAGCAAGTTCAATTGATTTTACATCGCTTGTTAAATCCAACGATAATATTTTTGAATTATTAAATATCTTAGCTCCAAAAGAGGTTGCTTGATTTTTCATAGTGCTTCCAAGCATATAACCGCCAGTGCTTTCAACTCCAGGGTAGTTTGCTATTTCGTGAGTTAGCACCATCTGTCCGCCAGCAGTTCCTTCGTTAACAATAAGAGTTTTCATCTTTGCTCGCGATAGATAAATACCAGCAGTTAAACCAGCAGCACCGCCACCAAGAATTATAACATCAAAATGTCTGTTTTCCATAGTTATATTCTCAGCTTACTTAGCAAATTTATCGTCTAAAATTTCTGTTACTTGTTCCATAGATTGGATTGATGTTGTGGCTTTAACAACTTTGCCATTTTTGTAATACATTGTAAATGGTAAACCAGCAAAACTTGCACATGCAGGATGGTTACGAATAATTGCTGCTTCTGGAGTATCAAATAACATATCGGCAAATTTTACGTTTTCGTATTCTGAACTTAATTCATCCATAATATCGTAAACTGGCAAGCACATTGGTCCCATTCTGCCACAGCAAACCATTACATTTTCGTTTTCGTTAATCAATTTTTCTAAATCTTCTGCAGTCTCTACGTGAGGTAAGTTAGTTTGTAAAGTCATTTTTATTTCCTTTTCTTAAATAAGTAATTAGTATTAAAATTTTCAAAATGTAAGATGTTTGTTAGTAGAAAAGGATTCTATAATAATAAAAATAAAAGCCACTAATTCATGAATTAGTGGCTTTAGTTAAGTTTAATTAAGGAGGTTTTGCATGACCATTGGGTTATGCAAAGCCTTTTATTGAAGGATAAGAATTATTGTTAACTTTTATTTTAACAGCAACATCTTCTTAGCAATTCTATTTCCATTATTTTGTAATTCGTAAATATATGTTCCTGAAGCAAGATTTGATGCATCGAAAGTAACTGAATATTTTCCAACAGATTGGCTTTTGTTAACAAGCTCTGAAACTACTTCACCTCTGATATTATATACTTTTAGCGTTATTAATCCGCTATTTACAACTGAATAATTAATTGTAGTTGTAGGATTAAATGGATTTGGATAGTTTTGTGCAAGTTCAAATTTTGCTGGAACAATAGTCTCTTCATCAACACCAACCACTTGACCAGTAATTTTAACATTATCAATTGCAATATTATCACCGTCATTACCTTTGTATCTCCAAGATAAATTAACGTTACTATTATTTGCATAGGCACTCAAATCGATAGTAACTTCTCTCCATTTCCAAGTAAAACCATCATTAGCGGCAACCCAAAGTAGAGTCCAATTTGCACCACTATCAAGCGTAATATAAAGCCCAACAGTAGCTTTACTTAAAAAGTTGGAGTTATATCCAACATGAAAATTAAGTGAAATTTCACCTTCTGGAAAGTTCATTGAAGGGGAGAATAATAGTTCATCTTGGTCAACAGCTTTCCATGGACAAACAGCAGAGTAAACACTTGTTGGGTCAACTGTATTAAAATTATTATCTGTTACATTTCCTTTAGCCCAAGTTGCGTCAGAGGTTTTAATTGTTTGTGTCCAATTAGTAGGAGGAAATGTTTCAGAGTCAAAGTTCTCAGAAAGAATTACAACATTTTCTGTGTTGTTGGATATTGTTGCACTATAAACCCCACTTCCGTGAGTTGCAACAACAACGTTTCCGTCAACTTCGCGAGTTTTAACCATTGTGCAAACCGAAACTCCAATTCCATTTGGCGATTCATGCTCCCATTTTGTTGACATACCACTTAACGATTTTGTGGAGTATAGCCCAGCACTAGTTGCAACTAAAAATGTTGTTCCACCTCCAAAGTGAGTAATTGTTGCCCAACGGCACGAAGGACCATTTCCACTTCCATCAGTATTTTCTTCAAGATTTCCTGCAACCGCACTCCAACTTGAGCCACCATCTGAAGTATAGTATAGACTAATAATTTCGTAGTTTGAAAAGACTGCAAGAACATTATTTGCATTGCTTGGGTCAATTGCAAGCGAAGAGACATATCCAGAAGGTAAGCCTTTACCTGAGCTAATATTTGTTGGTGAAGGATTGCCAGTGTTGGCGTTGTTAAGTCTAAAAATTTGTCCGTCTGCAGAACCGTAATAAACAATATTTGCTGGAGTTTTAGACGCCGAAACGGCAGTTATAACATTTCCAGTTTTGGTGTTTGAAAGAACAGACCAATTAACACTTGTTGGATTATTACTATAGTCTGGAATAGCTGTTAAATCGCTATTTCTTCTCAGAGAATCGCCAGCACAGAAATACATTATTTTAGAATTATTAGGGTCGAGAACATACGGATTGATAAAGAGATAATTTGCAGAAATTGTTGGTTTGGCAAGTGTCCATGAAGTTTGTTGACCAGCACTATTTAATTTTAATCTTAGCAAACTTCCATTTTGAGTTTCGATATAATAGTAATCTTTTCCGTTGGCAACTGCACTAATGGCACCATCCCCACCAGCAATCATTTCAACCCAAGGAGCTGTAGCACTTGTGGAATTTACAAAATAGTTCCCATTATCTTGCAAACCACCTAATAATACAGGGTCGTTTGCTGTTGCTTGATCCATTGCAATAGAATAAAATTGCGAAGTTATAAATCCGTTATTAATATCATTCCAAGAAATTGTGCTTTGCGAAATGTTGTTTGTAACTTGAACTCCACCATCATCGCCAGAATATAAAATGCTTGAATTATATGGGGCAAATACTAATGCATGTTGATCTGGATGATGATTTTTGTATAGTGAAATATCATTATCAACTGCATATCCACCAATCCAATTAGCCGAAGTATTTGTTAGTTTTGAAGTCATTCCGTCTGTTGAACGATGTAGGTTAGTTCCACCAAATACAACAAAGTTTTTGTCATCAGGCTTAACTGCAATCACCATATCATAACTTCCTTGCGAAGAGTAGCCAGCAACATCACCATCATTATCTGGTAAATTATTAGAATAATTTGCCCAAGAAGTGCCACCATTACTCGATGACCAAAAGCTATGCCCTTCTTTTCCACTACCTGGAGTATTTGCTAATAAGTAAATTTGCTCTTCATCGGAAGGAGCAACAGCAATAACAATTCGATTATAAGTAGCAGGAAAGCCAGAGGGAGTAATATTAGTCCAAGTTGCAGCATCGCTGGTTTTCTTCCAAATACCGCTACCAGAAACACTACTGTTAATTGAGGCAAATATTTTTCCAGAGGCAGTTGCAACCACGTCTGAAAAAGATCTATTTACAGGCGAACTCAATTCCAACACCCAAGTTACACCACCATCTTTGCTACTTACAATTGTATTAATTGCTGCGGCATAAATAGTTCCAGTAGATTTATTAACGGCAATATTGTGTACAAAATCAAAAGAGTTATCAAATGATTGAGGTGTGTTGGATGATGTTGATGGGAGTAAAGCCCAACTTAAACCATTGTCGGTAGATTTGAAAATTCCGTTACCAAGATAACCACCTCCACCACCGGCTGCCGAATTGCCAGCAGCTTCGCCAGTACCAACATACCAAGTATCTTGATGTCCAGAACGAGTATCTTGAGCAATGCAAGTAGCATTATTAATTTGAGAGGGAAGGGAAGTTTGAGTCCAAGAGCTACCGTTATTAGTTGAACGCCAAATACCACCCGAAACTCCAGCAGCAATAATCACAGAATTTGAGGCAGTACTTCGCACATCAATGCCCAAAGCTCTTACACGACCACCACGGTTAACAGGTCCCCGTGATTTAAAATCTAATGCTGTAGTTGAAGTTACTCCTTTTCGTAGCAGATTTTCTCTTACTGATGGAATACTCTTTGCAAACTCAATCTCTTTACGCCTAATATTATTAGGAATTTTTCCTGTTGTAGGATTAATTAACATTCTAAATTCGTATTCAGCACGTTTAATTGGGTTTTCACTTTTGCTATTATTAGTATCTTGTTTCAAAAGTTCTAATTTATCTATTTCAATATTTCTTGCAATAAAAAAAGATAGTATTGCAAAAATGGTAATGTAAAAAAACTTAGTTCTGTTTTTCATAATTTATCCTTTAGTATTTTTTATTGTAATTATAAACTCTGTAATAAAATTTTTCTTTATTGATATTATTCATTTGAATTAGTTCTATTCTCTCCACGTCTGCAACAAAATCATTGCTGACTTCAAGTCCAGGTAATACATAATTTAGGGTTGGAAAAAGTTCTTTGGATGTTTCAGACAAAGTAAATTCAAATTTTATTTTTATAGTGTCATTTTTTATAAGTGGTGTTTTGAAACCGAAACCAGTTCCAATAACATTATTAATTTTTACCATTGCTACGCAGGGGTGCATGGAACAAGGACCTGATGAGCTTTTAGTTTCATCAATGCTAATTATTGTCCCATTAACTCTACAACTATTAGGAGAAATTTTATCAGGAAGAGTTGACTCCATTTTGGGGGTTGAACTACACGCAATAAATAAGAGCAATAATAAAAAAATTAAAGTGCGAAAAACCAATTGCCAAATATGCATTTATTTCCTCAAATTATTTTTTAGACTGTGTCTAAATAGCTATAATTATTTGTAATGTCAAAAGGTAAAAGTATGTTGCTAACATTGTTAAAATAAAAAAAGCCACTAATTAACTAATTAGTGGCTTTGAAAAATGCAGATAAATAAATTGAAAATTATTTTAGAAGTAACATCTTCTTAGCAATTCTATTTCCATTATTTTGCAACTCATAAATATAAGTTCCAGAAGATATTTTTGAGGCATCAAATATAGCTGTAAAGTTACCTGCTCCTTTATTTTCACTAACCAACTGTGCAACTTCCTGACCAAGCATATTATATATTTTCAATGTTACAAATCCACTTTTAGCAAGTGAGTAACTAATAGTTGTACTTGGGTTAAAGGGGTTTGGATAGTTTTGACCAAGTGAGAACTCATTAGGAACTATATCAGAAATATTATCATCAACACCAACTGTAGTATTTACATAGGCTCTTATTAAGTAAGCAAAAACTTCGGTATCGGAACTTGATATGTAAAACCAATTAGGTGTTCCTGAGGAAGGTTTATTTAAGTATGAAAAACTATGATTATTTGCAGTAAGTTGCCTGGTTACCATAATTCTATTTTTTTCAGGGTACGTACCCTCAACAAGAAAAGCAACCACAAAAGGTTTGCTTGCATCAATATTGTAGGATGTTAAATCAACTGTAATCCAATTTGTCCAGGGTTCAGGGTATGGAACGCCTGGTTTTTCTGCAATGTTAGATGTAATTGTTAAGTTAGGAACTAAAGTTTTGCCAAGTGGTGTTGGGCGTGAATTACCAGTATATTCATAAATAGCACCTTTAACTGAGCCAGCCTGACGAAGTGCCATAGTAATAGAATCAACTGTACCTCCAGAAACTCCATCAAAGAATACGCAAACCGTATCATTTGCATTTAAAGGTAAAACTCCAACGGGTGGATTTTGGTCGTAAGCCAGAAGTATAGTTCCAGATTCTCCGGAAGATGTATATGTATAATTAGCTTTAAAACTTTTATTCGTATTCATGGCAACAAAAGTAATTGCTTTATATTTTGTGCCAAAATCGGGATAAGAGAGTTGTGTGTTTGCACTGATATCTTCTACTACAACGTTGTTATCATTGTCATATTTTATTGCTTTAAATTTTATAATTCCTTTTCCAAAATCATCAAATTTTATAGAAAGATTTTTTCCTCCACTATATGTTACATAATCTGCAGCAGCAACTTGTACCCAAACTGTTGGTGAAGTATAATTAGGGTTTACTATGTTTGCAGGATTCACTTTGGTTACATTAGGGGTTGTATATCCCCACGCAGCATTTACATTTACATCATTAACAATATTTGCCATAAACCAGTTCACTAAAGTTTCACTAAACCGTAAAGATGTAGGTGTTGTTAATTTGCTTAAAGCATCATCGATACCTGCAAAACTAACTTTAGAACTTTGAACAAACTTTCCTAAAAAGTCAGTACCAAATTGGTTATAAAAATAAGTCATATATCTTGCAGCTCTGGTGTAATCAGTTAGCACTTCATCGCCATCTCGCCAGTCTAATAGATAGTGGTTATACTCATCATTGTATAATGCTTGGTTACGTATTGCATAACCACAAACAACTTCGGAAGTCATAGAGCATGCTTCATTCATGAATGTAATTTGTTGTGGTTTGCCAGAAGAACCATTATGGTAATTGAAGTGAATCATATGCTGAAACTCATGTGCGGTAGTACTCATTACATTTGTTAGCCCCTGTTCGGTACTTAAATTTGCAGGGTTTGCATCCAAATAATAGATTTCTGCCATGTTGCTATTAGAATGGGATATTTCGTTCACAGAGTGGAAATATCCTGCAACATAACCACCAGAACCCTTATAGCCATCTTGTATATCTAAGATTAAAATTATTATTTTTTCATCGCCATCAACATTTGGTGGTGTACCAAATGCACCAACAACAGTTTCGTAAATTCCTTTGCTACTATTTCCTGGTGTTTTGCTATCGAATGCTTCTTTTATTTTATTTACATTTTCCAATTTAACTTTGTCATTCCATAGAGTATCTTCAACAAAAATATAGCAATGTGTTCCTACCGCTTGGCATGTTGAGGGAACTTTATAAAAACTATTTGTTTTAATATTTGACGCCCACCACTCTTTTGTTGAGCCAACAGTAAAATTCCATGCAGTTTGCTTTTTTAGTGCTAAGTTGTTAAAATACTCGGGATTTTTGTTTAAGAACTCTGTTACTTCCTGTTCTTGTTTTTCTAGAAATTGATGAGCATCAATTACATAAGATTCACTCTTATCATCTTCATTATATTTTTCAATCATAATACCTTGTGAAAATATTACTGATGATGTAAATAGTGTTGCCAATAAAAATTTGAAAAGGATTTTCATTTTTTCCTCGTTAAGATGTTATTTAATTTTTTCAATTTTTGAAACAACAATTTTTGTTCCCAATTGAGTTTCAATTTTTTCACTAAAAAATATTTTGTACAATTCACCTTGTTCATTTAATAGTGAGTCAGTTAATGATTCAGAACATTCTATATAATAGGAGGTAGAATCATTTACTTGTAAAGCTAATTTTGAAAATGGAGCGTTATCAACAACAACAATTGTTCCTTCAAAAGAACTATCTGTTATTAATTGTATATTATCACTCGCTGTTTTTTTTGCAGAGCAACTAAATAACAATGCAATAATTGTAACTGCCATTACTTTTTGGAAATTTTTCAAAGGATTCCTATAATTATTTTTGTTAGTAAATTTAGTATTTCTTCAATTGAGCAAGTTAATAGAATTATACTTTAACTTCCAACAAAATAATGTTTTTTTTTGAAGAAAATTTAGTTGGATTAAACTTAAAAATCAGGGCTTAGGTAAAATCATTAATCTCAAGCTGATATTTATTAGCTTTGAAAAGAAATTTAGTGTAACTCATTTTAGGATTATTTGATATATCTGATGCATCTCCAAATTCAATTAGTTTGCCATTTTTCATTACTCCTAACTTATCTGAAAAACTTGACATAATATTTAAATCGTGAGATACACATAAAATTGTAATACCTAAATCTCTATTTAGTTTATTAAATAAAGATACTAAATTGGCTTGCGAGGATGGGTCTTGTGCTGAGAATGGTTCATCTAAGATTAGAAGTTTTGGGGAGACCATTAAAATTCGTGCAAGTGCAACTCTTTGACGCTCACCACCACTTAATTGATATCCAAACTTTGAAGTGATAGATTTCTCCAATCCAACTTTTTTTAGAGCAAATTCTACAGCCTCATTCTCTTTTATGATATATTCTGCATCTTCCAAAATACTTGATACTTTGCGAAGTGGATTTATTAATTCCAAACTATTCTGAAATAATATTTGAACATCAGTTTGTTTCTTTTTATTAAGAATAATCTTGCCAGAGGAAGGCTCTAAAACTCCAGCAACAATTTTTGCAAGAGTTGTTTTGCCAGCTCCAGATTCACCTATTAAACCAACAATTTGCCCATCTTTAATATTTAATGAAATACTATCTAAAATATTTTTATTGTTAATTGAATATGATATGTTATTAATTTCAACCACTATTTATTTCCCTTCGTTGAAAAAATCATTTGCTAATAAAAAATTAGATAATTTACCGTTGGAAAGTTCAGCAATAAAATTACTAGTATGTTTTACAAATTTAATATCCTGCGTAACTAGAAGCACAGTTCCATTGCCGTTTGCAACATACTTTTTTAATCTAATTTTAAGCAGATTCATTATTGGTAAATCTAAGGCAGATGTGGGTTCATCAAGTATTAAAATTTTGGGGTTAGCAATAATTGCTAAAATAATATTTACTCGTTGTAGCATCCCAACACTTAATTCGTGTGGATAAAATTTTTTAATTTCTGAATATTTTTGGAGCTGAAAAAACTTCAGTTCCTCTTCAATTATATCTTCCGAGGCGGAAGTAAGTGAAAAATAATAGTGTAACTTTTTTAATGGGTCAAATGCCGAAACTGGGTCTTGGAATACAAACCTAAAATTCTCACTTCTAAATTTCATTAATGCTTTATTGTCAATCGAGTATAAGTCAGTCTCCTCTAGTAAAACTGAGCCGTCAACTTCAAAAAAATCGTCATCCAGCATCTTTATTATAGCCATAAGTATGGTTGATTTACCACTCCCATTTTTTCCAACAATTGTATAAATATTATTTTTATTTAAAGTAAAACTAATATTTTGTAAAAGAGGTAATTTGCTTTTATTATTATTAAATTTAATATAATTGAAATTTACTTTTAGCATATTTGTTTTATTGTTTCTCAACTTAAAAATATTTTTGTAATTACATTCCAAAATAATAAATTAGATAACCAATCTTTAAAATAAATTGTAGAGTTCTATGAAGTTAAAATTGATTTTAATACTACTACCAATTGCCTTTGCACTATTCTCTTTTTCTAAGGAAAACGGACAAAAATCAAACCAAGTTATTGTTGGAATTTCTGCCGACATAGAAACGCTTAATCCACTATATGCTTTTAGTGTTGAAGAGTGCAATGTTGTTGAACTCCAGTATTTATCGTTACTTCAAAGTAATTGGGATAAAGAGATTGGTGAAATATCGTATTCCCCAATGTTAGCAAAAACTTGGAAATGGAATAGAACAGAGAACTCGATACTTGTTGAAATTAGGGATGATGTTTTGTGGAGCGATGGCGTTAAGTGTAGTGTTGACGATATTATATTTTCGTTTGATATTTATTCTGACCCCAAAATTAAAAGTAGATTTGGTGGATATTTTGAAAATTTTTATTCTGATAAAAATCAACATATCAATATTTCAAAAACTTTTGAGAAAATAAGTGATACTAAATTAATAATTAAATTTAGAGATAATTCAAGACCACAACTTATTGATATAGATTTTCCCATTTTACCAAAACATTTTTTTGAGCAATTTAATAAAGAAGATATTCCAAACTTGCAACCTGAGAAGTATGTTACTAATGGGGCATTTATTCTTGACCGATGGGATAGAGGTGGAGCTATTATTTTATCAAAAAATGTAAACTCATTTTTAGTAAACAAAAAAACCATAAAGAGAATAATATTCAAAGTTATTCCAACATACCAAAACAGAATTCAGCAATTGATTACTGGCGATATTGATTTGATGGAACTTATTATGCCAAACGATATTGATAGAATTTCTAAATTAAATTCAATTAATGTTGTGCCTGTTTCAGGAAGGGAGTTCGATTATATTGGGTGGAATAATATTTCACCAGTTGATTATAATGAGAATAATAGAATAAAACCAAATAAATTCTTTTCTTCATCTAAGGTTCGCGAAGCATTAACATTTGCTTTGGATAGAGAGCTAATAGTTGAAAAAAATCTGAAAGGGTTTGGACAAATTGCTAACGGGCCAATATCTCCGATGTTTAAATTATTTAAAACCGATTTATTAAATAAGCATGAGCATAATCTTGAGTTAGCTAAAAAAATATTAAAAGAAGAAGGTTGGGAAGATTCCAATGGTGATGGAACAATTGACAAAAATGGAGTGGAGTTTTCTTTCAAAATGTATATACCTACTAAGGATGTTCGTCGTACTTATGCGGCATCAATATTTCAGAATAATCTTAAATCAATTGGCATTGATGTTATAACTTCTGGTGCCGAACGGAATATCTTCTCCAATAATTTGATAAACAAAAAGTACGATTCATGGATGACTGGCTGGGGTATTCCCATTCCAATAAATCTAAAAATATCTTGGTTCTCCAATTTAGAAAATACTCAATTAAATTATTCTTCATATCAAAATGAGGAAGTGGATAGTTTGCTAAATAAAGTTGAAAGAGTAACTGATAATAATGAGAAAATAGAGTTATATAAAAAGATTGAAATGATAATAAATAGCGAGCAACCATATTCATTTTTATATTGGGTAGATAATATTACGGCATACAATAACCGAATAAAAAATATTTCAATAACCCCAATTGGCACAGTTCACAATTGTTGGAATTGGACTATTGGGAACCTCTAATTGTGAATACTGCATTGCTTCGTAAAATAGCATTAAGAATTATTTCATCAGTTATAGTATTATTTCTAGTAGTTTCATTTGTCTTTATTATTATAAACATAGCCCCTGGTAATCCTGCACAAAAATATCTTTCCCACGAAATTAGCACATCTTTGTACGAGGGGGTAAAAGAATCATTTAAATTAAATGAACCTATATATACACGATATATAGCATTTGTTAAAAATATTGTTGTTGGCAATTTTGGAATTTCATATACATACAGAAAACCAGTGCTATCAGTTATATCGGATTATCTCCCATTTACAATAATTTTTTCATTACTCTCTTTTCTTATTCAACTTTTTTCATCATTTCTATTGGTTTACATAGTTGTAAAAAACAAATCAAAAATTGTTGAAAAAATAATTAGTAATACACTTCTTACTTTGTATTCAACACCTTTGTTTCTTTTAAGCGTTTTACTTATTTATTTGTTTTCATTTAAGATTCAATTATTTCCTTCAACAGGATTCTATTCCTTCAATTCATATAATTTATCGTTTTTTGAAAAAGGGTTAGATTATTTTAATCATTTATTTTTGCCAATTGTAGCTAGTAGTTTTGTAGGAATTCCAATCTATTATAGATACTTATTAACTTCTGTGAGAAAAAGTTTAGGAAGTCATTTTATAATAAATCTAAGGATTAATGGCGTTAGTGATAGAGTAATATTTTTGAAACATATTATCAAAAACTCGATAAATACTGTTGTTGCAATTGCTGGAATAGAGCTTGGCATTTTGCTTGGTGGTTCGGTTTTAGTTGAAACAATTTTTGGCTTACCAGGAATGGGTAGATTAACAATGAATGCAGTTGCTTCAAGGGATTATCCATTAATAGCTGGATCTATTTTAGTTGCTGGAATATTAATTTTATTAGCAAATTTAATTGCAGATATTATAAGAATAATTATTGATAAACGACTACTTAAAGGTGAATTGTCATAGTTAATAAAAAAATAAATATTTTCCACTCCCTTATTGCAATATTTGCTCTACTAACGGTACTTAGATTTAATATAATATTGGATGGTATCGAATTACTATTGCTTTATATATTTTCACTCCTTAAAAATAGTGGGAGCAATAAATTATATCTGGATAGTGAAACTATAGATTTATTTATTTCAGTTACTGTTTTTACCCTTTTACCGATAGTAATATTTGTTGTACGTAAGAGAATAAAAATGCTTAAAATGAAAATCTCTTTCTCATCACTTGTAATTATGTTACTATTATTTGGATTACTATTTGCACCTATCATTACAAATTACAATCCAAATTTTCAAAAAAATATTAGGGTTACTAATTTTTTGCCCCCACTTTCGTCTGTGAAAATTGTTCATTTAATTAGTAAGAACAAAGAGAAAAGTAAATTTTTACTCAAAAGAAATAAAACGGTAAAATACTCTGTTGATAATAGTATGCAGTTTTTTGATAGTTTACAAAGTAAAAATGAGTTGTTCGAAATTTTTCAAAATGGCAAAAAAAGTGAGTTGTTAAAAAATGAAGTTGAGTTGCTAAACGGAGTGCCAAAAATAACTAATAAATTATTTTTGTTTGGAACTGATGAGCTTGGGCGAGATATTTTTACAAGAATTATTTATGGTGCAAGAGTTTCGTTAATGATTGCTTTTTTTACTGTTATTATTGCATTGCTTATCGGAATTGGTTTTGGCTTTTTTGCAGCTCATTACGGGGGAGTTATTGACTTGATTTTAAGCAGAATAACAGATGCGTTTCTAACAATTCCAGCAATATTTTTTATTATTATGATACTTGCATTTTGGGGTAATTCACTTTATTCTGTTGTGCTGGTTCTAGCCTTTTCAGGATGGATGAGCCTGTTCAAAGTAGTTAGAACTGAAATAGTTTCACTTAAACAAAAAGATTATTATGTAGCTTCAAAATTATTAGGTGTTCCTCTTTATAAATTAGTCCTAAATGATATTGTCCCAGTAATTATTGGTCCAGTTTTTGTAAATATAATTTTTTTATTTAGCAATGTTATCCTTGCAGAAGCATCTTTAAGCTACTTGGGGCTTGGTGCTGGTCTTAACTATCCATCGTGGGGAAATATGATATTATCGGGGCAGAACTATATGGTTAATGGTGCATGGCAAATTTTATATCCCGCTTTGGTGTTGCTAATAACTATTTTAGCAATCAATGATTTTGGTGAAAAGCTTAAAAAAGAAATTACTGTATTGGATTAAAAATGATAAATAATAGATATACAATTTTAGAAAAAATTGGTGAAGGACGAAGTAAGGTCTTTTCTTGCACCGATAAATTTTTCCCAGATGAAAAAGTTGCAATTAAAATATTGCAATACACTGCAAGCGATTCTGAAATTGAATATTTCAATAGTGAATTTGATATTTTAAAAAGATTGTCGCATCCTAACATTATTTCGGTTTACGATAGAGGAACTATTCTTAGTCTTGATGAAAAAAGCAAGTCCAAATTTAGCATATCAGAAAATGATAAATTCTATACAATGGAAAGGATGGATGGAGTTAATTTCTATTTATGCACATCTGATTTCTCTGAAGCAGAGTTAACAAATATTATTCATCAAATTAGTTTAGTTTTATTCTATATTCATCAGGCAAATTATATTTTTTTCGATTTGAAACCAGAAAATATATTAGTCTCAAAATTGGGTAAAGGTTATAAAATTAAACTGATTGATTTTGGACTTGCAAAATTTTATCCAGAGTTAAAATCGAATTTTTTAAAAGGAACCTCGGAATATTTGGCTCCAGAAATTCTAAAAAAGGAAGACGTTTCATTTAATGTAGATTTATATTCATTTGGTATTGTTCTTTATCATTTAGCATATCATAAATATCCTTTCAAAAATGGAAGCGAGTTAGAAATATTTAGAGCTCATATTGGTAAACAGTTTGAATTTCCATCTAGTAAATATTCTAGTAAAATTATTTTAATTATTAAAAAATTATTGGTTAAAAATAAATTTAAAAGGTATTCGTCAAGTCTTGAAATAATAGATGCACTAAATCAAAAAATAACTTTTGATGAAAAAATAAATTTAACAAATTCATTAAAATACGTTGAAAGAATAGATGCTGATAAACAATTAGATACATATATACATGGTGATATATGGGGAAAAATAGCAGTTTTGCGTGGAAAAAAGGGAAGTGGTAAAAGTCTTTTTTTAGAAAACCTTTTTATTAAAAATAGAAACTCTGTTTTAATACGAACTAGTAATTTTATTTCGTCAACTAATTTTTGGCAACAGTTTTTTAGTAGATTATTATATAGTGAAGCTATATACCGTTCAATTGACGATTCATTAATTCAATATGTTTCGCTTCATATTGATGATAATTCTGTGGATTTATTGGTTGAGCTTAAAACAATTATTTCCAAAATTGCCTCCACAACAGAATTTACTTTAGTAATTGATGATTTTGATGGTTTAGATTCTAAAATTGTTGAAACATTTATTGAGCTATTTCCAATTCTTTTAGCCAACCAAATAAAAATTATTATTTCTACTCAACTTATATCTAAAATAGAATTTCCTGATAGAATTGAAAAGGTGGAAGTAGAGCTAAAACCATTTTCTGATAAAGAAGTTAAAGAAGTAATAAATAATAGTTATGGTAATTTTATTGATAGAAAAGAATTGGAAAATCTTGTCTTATCATTTTCTGAACGAACTCCATCAGAAATAACACACTTTATCTCCTCACTAATTACATCTGGAATTATTGATTTTAATGATGGAAAAATTTCTGTAAAATATAACGAGGCAAAAATAACCAAGTTGCTTTCTTCGCAGAATGAAGCTTTTATGCTGACAAAAAATAATTTGTCAAAAGCCGAATTAGAGATACTTGAAACTATTGCTCTTTTTATTAATGATATTTCAGTTGAGCTAATTGCTAATATTTTAGGTAAGAAACAAAAAATTATATTTGATACCATATTAGTGCTTCGCGAAAAAAACATAATTAAGCCTACAACACATAATAGGAATCCTAGTTTCATTAATGAGGGATTTAAACAATTTATTTATAAAAACATTATTTCAGTTCCAGAAAAACATCTTAATGCGGGAAATATAATCGTAAAGAATTATCCCAAAATGGATGATTTAATAAAAATAAGACAATTTGAGTTAGCTAATAATTTTGAAAAGGCTGAAAAAATTATTGCTGATACTCTTCAAAGAAAAAACATAAGTAATTTTCCTCAAATAAAAGTAAAACTTTTAAAAACTAAACTATCATATAAACTCAAAGAAGAAGAGCAAATTGAAACATCTTTACACTTATGCGAAATATATTCTGACTTAGGCAAATACAATGATGGGCTAAATATTATTAAAGAACTTGAAAGTAAGAACCTTTCCAAATATTACAAGTTACAAATAAAAAAAACACTTGGTATTCTGCTTATTAAAACTGGAAAAATTAAGAATGGCATCAAATTGCTAATTGAAATAATGGATAGTTTACCAAAGGAAAGGGAGCTAATTTATCTAGAACTTGCAAGTGCATACATTGAGCAAAGTGATTATCTAAAAGCAGATTCTCTTTGCAGAGAAATTCTTAAACGGGCAAATTCTATAAGTGAAACTACAGGACGTGCACAAAATTTACTTGGAATTTCTAATTTGTACAATAAATCGGATTTAAATATTACTCTCAATTTTTTTAAAGATGCACATAAAACTTATACAAAAGAGAATAATTTTAATCGTATTGCTGGTAGTGAAGTTAATCTTGGAAATATCCAAAATATTCTTGGAAATTTTTCTAAGGCTGAAAAGCATTGGAATAAAGCACTACAATTAAATAGATCAATAGGAAATGTTGAGCAAGAGGCTAACGTTCTCTTAAATAGTGGAATATTTAATTATGAGCATTCAAATTATGAAAAGGCAATAGATATTTATAAAAGAGCTGGCGAAATATTTAAAGGACTTGGTAACAAATATAGTTTCGGATTAGTAAATACTAATTTGAGTGAAACCTACCTTGAAATGTGCGAATACCAAAGTGCATACGATTCACTAAAAACAGCCAAAAAGATTTTTGCTGAGCTAAACAATAATGAAGAATTATTAGAAGTTCATTTAATGGAGTGTAAACTATTTGTCCTTGTTCAAAACAAAGAATCTTTGCAACAATCAATTAATCAGATTAAAAAGTTGCAACCTATAAACTCGGAAAGAGGAAAATTATTATTTGATTTCTATTCTAAATATTTAGCTAAATTAAATTTAGAACCGTTTGATTTGGAAAAAGTTAATATCATCAAGAAAAAGTTAGCTTTAAATAACGATAGATTGATAGCTACAGAAATACAATTTCTTTTAGCAGAAGAGTATTTTAAGAAAGATGAATATGGAATTGTAGTTTCTCTTCTTCATTCAAAATCATTAACAGATATTTGCGAATTTAATGAAAAATATGAGGCTAATAGATTATTTATTTTAAGTAAAATTCCAACAAAATACCAAAGCGACCTAACTTTAACAAAAAATTTCCTTTTGCAAAAATCGTATGCAATTCTCCAAAATAATTCTATATCGGAACTGACTTTATTCGTTTTATGTGATTTATCAGAATTCTATTATGAAAGAGGTAACAGTACTAAAGCAAAAGAATATGCAAAAATTGCACAGGCTATATTAGATTATATTCAAGCAAAAACAAATTCAACAATTATTCTTGAGACTTTAATCAAAAATAGATTTAAAGATATTATTTTTAGTATCAATAAAGTCTTTAATTAGAGTAGTAAAACAATCAATTTAGTGATAAAAATTGAAACTATACTTAATAATTAAGTAAATTAGAATAATATTTTTAATTCAGTTATCAAAAAGAACTTTTCAAAATTAAGTGCTAGTATGGAACTTAGAGAAATTACCAAACATGTTGAAATGTCAAATAGAGATTCTTTAATTTCCCAAGATGACAGTTCAAATAACTTAGATATAATTCTTAATATTGTTAATACTATTAATAAAACTTTAATTATTGATGATGTTTTAGAACTTGTTTTAAAAAATGCTATATCCCTTACTGGAACAGAGAGGGGATTTATAGTTCTTAAAAATGAAGAGGGTATTTTAGAATTTACTTTAGGGTTAAGTGCTACCGAAGGAAAAATAAAGAAAAATGAATTCTCCGTTAGTAAATCGGTTGTTGACGATGTATTTATAACTGGAGAATCAAAATTTATAGAGTCAGCACAAAGTGATAGCAAAAATAGAAAAAGTAAATCGATATTTACTTTAGATTTACAAACAATATTATGCTCCCCACTTATCACATCTGGCAAAAAGATTGGAGTTATTTACGTTGATTCAAAACATCTGCATAAGATAAAGATTAAAGAAATAACTAATATGTTTGAAATTCTGGCTGGTCAGGCTGCAACAGCAATACGTAATGCACAATTATATAATACACAAATTACAACAAATAAATCCTTAGAAGAATCGAACAGACTATTATTAGTAGCAAAAGAGGAAGCTGAAAAATCTGATAGGCTTAAATCGGAATTTTTAGCACAAATTTCGCACGAAATTAGAACTCCAATTCATATTCTTATGAGCTACTCGAGCTTAATCCAAGAGGAAATTGAAGGGAAGATGGATAATGATATGAAATCTAGCTTTAACGCAATTGAGCGTGCTGGAAAAAGAATTATTAGAACTACCGAATTAATTCTTAATATGTCTGAAATTCAAACTGGCACTTACGAGTACAATGAATCTGAGTTTGATGTTTACGATAGTATTCTTTTAATAATATTTAATGAATATGCCGAAAAGGTAAATAAAAGTATAAATTTCTCAATAAAAAATAATTCTGACAAAAGTATTGTTGTTGCCGATAAGTATTCGGTACATCAAATTTTTACCCAAATTATTGATAATGCCATTAATTATACCGAAAAAGGGGAAGTTTCTGTTTCGGTATCTACTACAAAAGAGAATAAAACTCAAATATTAGTTGCAGATACTGGCATTGGGATAAGCGATGATTATTTCCCAAGTTTATTTGTGCCATTTACCCAAGAGGAACAGGGCTACACTCGTAAATTTGATGGAAATGGTTTAGGATTAGCACTAGTTAAAAAGTATTGCGAACTAAACCATGCAGAAATAAGTGTAGAGAGCGAAAAAGGAAAAGGGACAAAGGTAAAAGTAACTTTTTAAAACTTCATTTTATCAATATCAATGATAAATTTATTCTCAATTTCTGCTTCTTTGCTACATTCACTTTTATCTTTTCCAGCGGCTTCACACGCACAATTATCACCACCACAGTTTGAACCTGGACGATCTTTATACTTGCTAAACTTTAGTGAGCCAAGCATTAGTAACATTGCTATTAAAAAAAACACAAATACTACAATATATTGTTCCATCTATTTTCCTTGCTTCATTATTTTTTCAAAATTAGGAGTGAAAAAAGTTTCAAAACTATTTGTTCCTTTAACAATAAAATAAACACTAAGTTCATTTTCGTTTGCAAATTTTAATCCAAGTTTGGGTCCCATTACGTCAATTGCTGTTGCATATGCGTCAGCTTCCATGCAAGAATTTGCAATTACAGTAACCGAGGCTAATTTGTGTGTAATTGGTTTGCCTGTAATAGGATTTATTGTGTGCGAATATCTAATTCCATTTTCTTCAAAATAATTCCAATAATCGCCAGATGTAGCCATAGAAAGATTATTGAGCGAAATTGTTTCTTGTATGGTTAACGATTGAGTAGGAACAGAAATTCCAACCATCCAGCTTTTGCCAAATTTATTGCCACTTGCTCGTAGCTCGCCACCAATTTCTACTAAGTAATTATCTATATCTTTTGATGATAAATATTCTGAAACCTTATCAACCCCAAAGCCTTTTGCTATTGCCGATAAATCGCAATAAACATTTGGATTCCTTTTTTTTATTGATGGAGGATTAAGTTTTACATCAATATTTCTATATCCAACAAAAGAGCGTAATTTTTTTATCTCTCTGCTGGAAGGAATTTTTTTAGGTTTATTGTTAGGTCCAAATCCCCATAAGTTAACAATTGGTCCAATAGTTATATCAAACTTCCCATTAGAGAATTCGCTAATTTTTAGAGCATTTTCTATAACAAAAGCAAAATCGTGCGATACTTTTATCCAATCTGTGCTTTTTGATTTGTTAAATAGAGATAGTTCAGAGTTTGGAATAAATGTGGACATCTGTTGATTTACCTTTTTTAGCAAAGCATCAATTTCGTTTTCAATTTCTATTAAATTAATTGGTGATTGCGATGTAAACTTAACAGTATATGTTGTCCCCATGGTTTTACCAGAAATAGAATGAACAACATCTTTTATAGGGCTTGTGCAACTATATACAAAAAGAAGTAGAATAATTATTAAATATTGTTTTTTCATAAAATTGGGCTTCGTTATTAAAAAGCTATTACTTTGCGAGAACTTAGCAAAATATACAATTTGGTTTATTTTTTTTATTTGCTAAAACAAAGTTAAGTCATTTTTATAATTATTGTTTATAAAACTTTACCCATACATGTAAAATGTGGATTTCTTTTTCCATAGTATAAATAGTTATTTACTTAAAAAACTAAAACAAAAAAGGAGAAAAGAGGTGTAAGATGCTTATTTTTAGATAGTTAAAAAGAAAAATATTGCAAACAAACACCACTTTTCAGATGATTAAAAATACAAAAACCTTGGGAC
>CAMZLW010000060.1 GCA_947311785.1 uncultured Ignavibacteriales bacterium
AGAGCCGTATGTGGGAAATCTACAAGTACGGTTCTGTGAGGGGCATTGAAACTCCTCACTTTAATTATAAAAATTAAATTAAGGAGTCATATTATGTCTACTCGACAACAAATAGCAGTAATTGATATTGAAACATCAGGCTTTCAAAATCAAGGTGGTTTGATTGTTGAAATAGGAATTGTTGGTCTAGATTTAGAGACTGGAAATATTACCAATGAGTTTGATGCAATTGTTAAAGAAAATGCTTTTAGTGAAAGGCATGCAAGAAATCCATTTGGATGGGTTTTTAAAAATTCTGATTTGAATTACGAAGATGTTGCTTCGGCAAATAGTTTAGATAGTTATATGTCAGAAATTCAATCAATACTAGATAAATATCCTCTTGGTGCTACTGCATTTAACAAGCAATTCGATTTTGGCTTTTTGAAATCGAGAGGACTCAAAATAAAAGAATTACCATGCATTATGTTAACTGCAACAGACCTTGTTAATTTACCACCAAACCCAGGGTACAATACTCCCAAATGGCCAAAAGTAGAAGAAGCATGGGAATACTTTTTCCCTGATACAGAATATGTTGAAGCACATCGTGCTTTAGATGATGCAAGACACGAAGCACTAATTGCTTACGAGCTGTATAAACTTGGAGAGTTGAAAATTTAGTAGTTGTAAACACAGATGCATATTCGAAAAAGCAAAAATGATTTTGTTATATTTATTATATTTGTTACAACAAAAAGGTAATAGAAATGTTAGCCACAGAAGAATTAAACAATTTAACTCAAGAACTTGGATATGCAAATATCGAAGATGCTGCTGCAAAACAAGTTGTTATTGCTTTAATGTCGAAAATTTCAAAATATAAATTAGAAGTTAATTTGTTTAAAGATAAGTACAAGTGTTCCTTAAAAGATGCGATGAAGAAGAATAAAACTGAAAATTTTGAATACGAAGATGACTTATTGGATTGGGAATTTGCAACTATGGCATTGAAAAAGAATCAAGAACTTTTTGACAAATTAACAAAATGATTGATGTTCTAAATTCGTATAGTTCCATCCTTAAAAGTTGGGAAATAAATGAATATGACGTACAAGGTTTTTCTTTTCGATTTAAAGCAATATTAAAAATTAAAGATTATTCCACTCTTATAATTAAAGAATATTATTTTAGTGAAGTACCGAAAAGAAAATATTCCTATCATTGGATGAATAAGAATGAGGAATTGCTTATTCGTTGGGATAATTCCGAGCATTGGAAAGAGATTGATACTTTCCCACATCATGCACATCACAAAAATAATTCTAATGTTCAACCATCACATATCAACACTTTGGTGGAAGTGTTAAAATACATTTCAAAAAGAATTGATGACAAAAATGCAAAAAATAAATAAACATCAAAAAGAATATAAAGATGAAATTGAAAAGGGGAAAAAGGATTTAGGTCGTCGCCCAGACTGGCTTAAAGTCCGTTTACCAAGTGGGGAAAATTATAATGAAGTATTGGAGCTAATGCGAAAATCTTCTCTCACCACTGTTTGCGAAGAAGCACGTTGCCCAAATCTCTCGGAGTGCTGGAATAATAGAACAGCAACATTTATGATACTCGGTGATACATGCACACGCAGTTGTGGCTTTTGCAATGTTAAACTTGGAATTCCTAATGAGTTAGATTTAGATGAACCCCGCCGTGTTGCACAGTCTGCTGTTGAACTTGGATTAAAACATGTTGTTATAACTTCGGTTGACCGCGACGATTTGAAAGATGGCGGAGTAAAAATCTTTTCAGAATCAATAAAATTGATTAACCAGAAACTCCCCAAAACTACAATAGAAATATTAATCCCAGATTTCAAAGGAGACGAAAAAATATTTGAAGTTATTTTGGAACACCCCCCAACAGTCCTAAATCATAATCTTGAAACTGTGCAAAGGCTTTACCACGCTGTTCGTCCACAAGCAGATTATAAGCGTAGCCTTAACTTACTTAAGTGGTTTAAAAATAAAGGACTGCGAACAAAAAGTGGAATTATGGTTGGCATTGGTGAAACAAAAGAAGAAGTGATTTCTATTATGCACGACCTCCGAGAACATGGGTGTGATATTATGACAATTGGGCAATATTTACAGCCAACAAAAGAGCATCTTCCAGTAGATAGATTTGTAACACCTGAGGAGTTTGCATACTACAAAGAAGAGGGAATGAAATTAGGATTCTTCGCAATTGAATCTTCGCCCCTTACACGTAGCTCTTACCACGCCGAAAAGCATGTGTGAGAATTAGTTTCTTAGTATTTTGTTACTCTATTTTTTGTGGTCATTAATATTTTTAATGCATCAATAGGGCATGCCGAACGACTCTATCTTCCTACAAACAAAGATATTTTGTCTTTTGATTTTTTATAATTAAATTGTAATAACAAATCAAATAAAATAAAAAATAGGTAGAGAATGAAAAATCTAAAAAGAATTACATTAGCAAGTTTAGTAGTAGTTTCATTACTGTTTAGTGGGTGTTCTGGTTCTGGAATGACAATGTCGTTAATTGATATGCTTACATCCCAATTAGGAATTTCTTCAACTCAAGCACTTGGTGGTGCTGGTGCATTATTAACAGTTGCCGAAAATACATTGAGCCCAGAAGATTTTAAAAAAGTAACAGATTTAGTGCCTGGTGCTTCATCATATCTTAGTATTGCAAAAACAGTTGGTGGTGCTACATCTGCAATGAACTCACTTAGCTCTGTTGCTCCAGTATTTGAAAATCTTGATATGGAACCAAGCATGGTAGATAAGTTTGTGCCTGTATTAACAAACTATGCTGGCGTTGCTGGTGGTAGTGATGTTGGAAGTTTACTCTCTAATGTTTTGAAATAAAAATTGTAGGGCAGAAATCTTTTCTGCCCTTTTTTTATACTTTCAAAAAAGCAGAGTCTAATTTTTCATCCCTATTTTTAGAACAAAAAAACCATCCCACGTAGTTAATACGCTTCAAAATTAAAATTTCACTTTACTCTTTTTCGATATTATATTTTTTCATTTTGTTGTAAAGATGACTTCTTTGAATATCCAAAATTTCTGCTGTTTTACTGATATTCCAATTATTTAATTCTAGTTGCTTCAAAATAAATGCACGCTCTGTAACTTCTTTAAACTCTTGAAATGAGTTGGAAATATCTAATAAATCATCATTCTTAGATTTTGAATTAGGCAACAGATTTTCAATATCGGCAACAGAAATTTCATCTTTCGGAACCATAATAATAATGCGTTCAACAATATTTTTTAGTTCACGTATATTCCCACTCCAGTTATTTGCTTTTAATAACTCAATTGCACCTTTTGTAAACTTAACTTTTGGGAACTTGTTCTTCTTGCAAATAATTGCTGAAAAATGTAAAACCAATTCTTCAATATCATCTTTTCTTTCGCGAAGTGGAGGAATTGTAAGTGGAATTACATTTAAGCGATGAAACAAATCTTCCCTAAAATTTCCGTCCTCAATTTCTTGCTCAAGATTTTTATTTGTTGCCGAAACAATACGAACATCAACACTAATTTTTTTGTTTCCGCCAACACGTTCAATTTTGCCATCTTCAATTGCACGTAAAACTTTTGCCTGTGCCTGCATTGACATATCGCCAATTTCATCTAAAAATAAAGTACCTTTATTTGCCGCTTCAAATTTTCCAATCCGTTGCTGATTTGCCCCAGTAAACGAGCCTTTTTCGTGTCCGAATAATTCCGATTCGATAAGTTCGTTAGGAATTGCAGCACAGTTAACTTCAATAAATGGTTTATTCTTACGCTCACTTTGTTGGTGAACCTCACGTGCAGCAAGTTCTTTGCCAGTTCCGTTTTCGCCAGTAATAAGTACGCGTGCATCCGAAAGTGCAACTCTTGAAATTGTATTTTGAATTTTCACAAGTGCGTCGCTACTTCCAATTATGGAATACTCTGTGTCAAGTTCACTTCTTAATTTTTGATTTTCCGAAATTAGTGTAGCTCGTTCGCTTGCGTTACGCACACTTATTAAAAGTTTATCTCTATCAATTGGCTTCTCAATAAAATCGAATGCTCCTAACTTTGTAGCTTTTACAGCATTTTCCAAGCTACCGTGGGCGGAAATCATAATTACATTTGGCATATTTCTAAATTTGCTAATTCTGCTAAGCACTTCAAATCCAGTTATTTTTGGCATTTGAATATCGAGAAACATTACGGAGTAATTGCTATCTCTTAAATGTTCAATACCTTTTTTTGCATCTGTGAAATATTCAACTTCATAATCCTCATATTCAAGAATCATTTTTATACTTTCGCAAATTTCTATTTCATCATCAATAATTATTATTTTATTCATTATTCAACTTCAAAATTATTTTTAAATTGTGGATATTTCTTCAAGGTTTCTGATGGCAAAGCGTTTGGATTTTCTATTAGTTCTTTTCCAAAAAGATAGCCAAGATGATTAGCAATAAAATCGCGTTTGCTAATAGCACCTTCAACTTTAAATGCATCCTCAAATAACTCCACAAAAATACTTAGAAATTTGGAAAGATTAAACAGAGTTACTCGGTGCGAAAAATAGGCATTACCAAAAAAATGTGCAGTTTTATCTTTATCTCCAAACTTGGATTTTGGAGAATCAATAAATATTTCGGTTCTACCCTTATTGTTGTGGGTAAAGGTCTAAGTTCCCATGGAAAAATAGTATGGCACTTCTAAAATTCTTAAAAGTTCTATA
>CAMZLW010000061.1 GCA_947311785.1 uncultured Ignavibacteriales bacterium
CCAATCACTACCAAAATTTAATAATAAATTAAAAAAATCCTCTGAAAACACGGCACACCTTTTTTAATGCAAATTTACTAATTCCACAACAATAAGGGTAGAACCAACTTTACAATTGCTTGAGCAATTTGAAAATCGTAATCAGGGTTTGATATTTCAATAGAATTGCTTCCCGCTCCGTAAAATTTATCAATTTTATGAGCAAAATATAATTCTCCTGCCAACTCATCTTTGTTCTTGTTAAAATATATTGAAGGAGTAATAAAGGTAGAGAACTGATGATTAACGGTATAGTATGCCGACATATTTATTTTTGAAGGCTTGGTGTTTTTTCTTTTTGAAGTTCTAAAATAAATAATTCCAGCACCGCCAAAGGCAAAATTAGTTTCGGGCGAGTAGAGTGCATAAGGGAATAAAAACCAATCGAACATTTTAGGTTTTGTGCTATCCGATTTAGTTTCTTGGTTCTGGGCATTTATTGGTAAAACCCAAATAAAAATTACTAGATATAGTATTAAATTTTTTGATAAACTCATTATAGCCCTACTTATTTAACATCTACAGAATCAGCAGGAACTGGGAATAACGGTAACTCTGCTGAAATTTGAATATCGACCAATGCGTTAATTCTGCTAATCAACTGAATAAATTTTCCTGCATATCTACTACCAATGGCATCGTTAACTTTCTCGTAATATTTTTTATCTAGCTTTAGCAACTCTTCTCTATTATCAAATGCTCGTTCTATATAGTTATTAGCTTTTTTATCGGAAAGAGTTTGATAATTCTTTGCATAATCCTTAATTAATTCAATTCGTTTATCTGTGATTTTTATTAACTCTCCTTGATATTCATTATAAATTGGCCAAAATTTTTCACTTAATTTATCCGATAAGTCTAACGATTCTGCAATTACATTCTTTTTTTCAAGTTGGATATTGCTACGTAGCAATTCAATATATGTATCCGTTGATTGTGCTTGTAATGAAAAGGTTAGCAGGACAAAAAGTCCTATTATAAGCTGTTTCATTTTCATTCCATATTTTAGTTTTTGATAATTGATTGATAGTATAAATGTAGCTATTTTTTTTCTAAAAGAGAAATATTTCTAAATGTATAAAATTCCAAAAAAAATGAATAAAAGTGGTGAAAATTGTAATAATATTCATTTGGCTCTTTTATAAAAGTTAATGAAATACTATTTTTGTGGAACTAAATTAATGAGGTTTTTTATGCACATATCAACAAAAGTTAACACAATGGAATTTTCGGGAACAATGCAAATTTCTGGTAAAGCTAAAGAGCTTAAAGCACAAGGAATAAATGTAATTGATTTATCTGTTGGCGAGCCAGATTTTCCTACACCGCAACGAATTAAAGATGCTGGAATTAAAGCAATGGAAGATGGTCATACTGGTTATACTATGGCTGCTGGAATTATTCCTTTACGCGAAGCAGTTGGTAAATGGATAAAAGAATCTTCGGGCGTAGAGTATGCAACCAACGAAATTATTGTCTCTAACGGTGCAAAGCATTCTCTTTACAACACACTACAAACAATTATTGAAGTTGGTGAAGAAGTAATAATTCCAGCTCCATATTGGGTTACATATCCAGCATTGGTAAAAATTGCAGATGGAGTTCCAGTTTACATTGATACAACAAGTGAAAGCGATTTCAAAATTACTCCAGAGCAATTTAAAGCTGCTATTACCGATAAAACTCGTGCGTTAATTTTGTGTAATCCCTCAAACCCAACTGGCTCAGTTTATACAAAAGCTGAATTAGAAGCTATTGGAGAGATTGTTTTAGAAAACGATTTATATGTTATTAGCGATGAAATTTATTCTCGTTTAGTTTACGATAACTTTGAGTATGTAAGTTTTCCATCTTTGAGTACAGAGTTAAAAAAGAAAACTATTTTAATTGAAGGAGTTTCAAAATCTTATTCAATGACTGGATGGAGAATTGGTTTTACTGCTGCGGATAAAGAGTTAATTTCTGGAATGGGAAAATTACAAAGCCAAATGACATCTAACCCAAGTTCAATTTCGCAATATGCAGCTATGGAAGCAATATCTGGTTCGCAAAATGATGTTGAAGAGATGCGTAAAACTTTTGCCGATAGGAGAGAGTATTTGTTTAATGCACTTAACGAAATTGAAGGTGTAACTGCTCGTAATGCAAAAGGGGCTTTTTACCTTTTCCCAGATTTTTCATCGTTCTTTGGAAAAAGTTATAAAGATACCAAAATTGAAGGCTCTATGGATTTAGCAATGTATTTAATTGCCGAAGCCCAAGTTGCAACAGTGCCAGGCTCAGTTTTTGGTGCCGAAGGATTTATGCGAATTGCTTATGCTACATCAATGGAAAACTTGAAAGAAGGTATTAGTAGAATTAAAGTGGCTATTGCTAAGTTGAAGTAAGTTTTTTTTGATGTTAAAATATTAATCCTATGCCTATAGCTTTAAAAACTTAGTGGCATAGGATTTTTTTATTATTGGCTTTTACTGTTTCCCCAAATCCATTTGCTTTGGGATTTTTATTAGGCTTTCTTTCTTTTCCATTTCTTTTGAAAAGACCAGTAGAGTATAGTGTTCCAAGTATATCGGCTCTTTCATCAATAGAAAATCCCATCTTTTGCCAGTGGCTTATTATTATACGAAGATAAGCAGAGGCGTACATAATATTTAGTGAGTCATTTTCA
>CAMZLW010000062.1 GCA_947311785.1 uncultured Ignavibacteriales bacterium
ATCGCAATAGATTCTCGTTGAGTCGATTCTAACAATTTATCATTTCGAAACTAAACTATAACTCATTTAGCAATAGTTTTATAGTCGATCTTTCTCGTTTTAGTTTTTTAGGATTTAAGTAAAACTTTACTTAAATTTTACTTAAATTTCGGATAAGATTTTAATAAAAAGGTACTTATTATGGATGGTAATTTTTCAGAAAGAGTTCAAGAGGTAATTCGTCTTAGCAGAGAGGAAGCTTTAAGGCTCGGACATGATTATATAGGAACAGAACATATATTATTGGGCATTTTACGCGAAGGATTTGGGATTGCAGTAAAGATTCTTCAAAATCTTAATGTCGATTTATTAACACTAAAGAAAACAATTGAAAATACTGTTAAAACTTCTGGCGGAACTTTAACTATTGGAAATATTCCACTAACCAAACAAGCCGAAAAAGTTTTAAAGATAACTCAAATTGAATCTAAAATTTACAAATCGAATGTAATTGGAACTGAGCATGTTTTATTATCTCTTTTACGTGACGAAGATAATATTGCAACTCAAATTTTGCATCAATTTCAAATTACTTACGAAACTGCTCGCGGTGAGTTGAATAAAATTTTAAGTAGTGGTGTCTCTCCGCAAAAGCCACACTTTAATACTCCACCTCTTAAACCAAAGGTTGAAAAATCTAAAACTCCTGTGTTAGATAATTTTGGAAGAGACTTAACCAAAATGGCTTTTGATGATAAACTGGATCCAGTTATTGGACGTGAAAACGAAATTGAACGTGTTGCACAGGTTTTAAGTAGAAGAAAGAAAAACAATCCAGTTCTTATTGGTGAGCCTGGTGTTGGTAAAACAGCAATTGCCGAAGGTTTAGCTTTACGAATTACCGAGAGAAAAGTTCCAAGAATATTACAAAATCAAAGGGTTGTTACTCTTGATATTGCATCGATGGTTGCTGGAACAAAATACCGTGGACAATTTGAAGAGCGTATGAAAGCCTTAATGATAGAGCTTGAAAAAGCAGAAGATGTAATTCTTTTTATAGATGAGTTACACACTATTGTTGGTGCTGGTGGTGCATCGGGTTCGCTTGATGCTTCCAATATGTTCAAGCCAGCACTGGCTCGTGGAGATATTCAATGTATTGGTGCAACCACTTTAGACGAATACCGTAAATTTATTGAAACCGATGGTGCTTTAGATAGAAGATTCCAAAAAGTAAATGTTGAGCCACCATCTGTTGATGATACAATAGAAATATTGAACAACATTAAATTTAAATACGAAGAGCATCATAGTGTAAAATATTCTGATGATGCAATTAACGCTGCTGTAAACTTAAGCGAAAGATATATTACTGATAGATATTTTCCTGATAAAGCCATTGATGTGCTTGATGAAGCTGGATCAAGAGTGCATATGGGAAATTTCAAAGTCTCCGACGAAGTGCTTAAGCTCGAAGAAGAAATTGATAAAATAAAACGTGATAAAATTACAGTTGTAAAAAAACAAGATTACGAAGAAGCGGCACAACTAAGAGATACCGAACGCAAGTTGCAAATTGAACTTGAGGTAGAAAAAAATAAATGGGAAAATGCAACCAAGGATATTGTTTACGCTGTAACCGAAGAAGATATTGCTACTATTGTTGCAATGATGACTGGCATTCCTGTAACAAATGTTGCTCAAGAAGAATCGGAAAAACTTCTTAAAATGGAAGAGGCTCTAAAGGAGAGTATTGTTGGGCAGGAAGAAGCCATAATAAAACTTTCAAAGGCTATACGTAGAACCAGAGCGGGTTTGAAGAACCCTAACAAACCAATTGGCAATTTTATTTTTCTAGGTCCTACTGGCGTTGGTAAAACAGAGCTTGCTAAAGTTTTGGCACGTTATCTTTTTGATACTGAAGATGCACTTATACGCATTGATATGAGTGAGTATATGGAGAAGCATTCAGTTTCTCGCTTGGTTGGTGCCCCTCCAGGATATGTTGGATTTGAAGAGGGAGGTCAGCTCTCAGAAAAAGTAAGACGCAAGCCATATTCCGTAATTCTTTTTGACGAAATTGAAAAAGCTCATCAAGATGTATTTAATATTTTATTGCAAGTATTAGATGATGGAGTTTTAACTGATAGCGTTGGTAGAAAAGTAGATTTTAAAAACACAATAATAATTATGACATCTAATGTTGGAACAAAGCAAATACGCGATACTGGTAGTGTTGGCTTTGGTTCAAGTGATGATGTTGATAAATATAAAAACTTGAAAGATACTGTTGAAAGTGCAATGAAGGATTTATTTAATCCAGAGTTTTTAAATCGTGTTGATGGTACTATTGTATTTAGAAATCTTGAAAAAGAAGATATAACAAAAATTATTAAAATTGAGTTGAATGAATTAATTAAAAATCTTCAACGAAATAAAATGACCATCAAACTTGATGAATCGGCAGATAAATTTTTAACCGATAAAGGTTACGATCCCAAGTTTGGTGCTCGTCCGTTGAAACGTGCTATTCAAACATATATAGAAGACCCACTTTCGGAAGAACTTCTACTTGGTAAAATTAAAGAAGGTGATACTATTCTTGTAACCAACGACGAAGGTAAAGATAATTTGATTTTCACAACAGAAAAAAATATTGAGCCAAGTTCTGATATTAAAGATGAACATACTACTGATATTTCGGAGAGTGAAGAGAGTTAAAAGTAGCATCTAATAAATTGTAATTAAAAAAGTAATTCAATTTTGAATTACTTTTTTAGTTTAAGCTATTGATACGGCACAAAGAACACAAACATGAATGAGAGCATACTCAACTGAGATAATAAATAGTCGTTCTATTACCGTCTATTTAATTACAAGGAATATATACAATGAAAAAAACAATATTACTTTTATTTATTTCAGTAAGTCTATTTGCACAAATAGATTTCAATAAACACTTCCACAATAAAACATTGCGGTTCGATTTTTACCACGTTGGTAATAGCAATTCTGAGCAAATTATTTTTGACGAACTAATTGAAGAACCAATTTGGGGTGGAAGAAAAATAAATTTGGTTGATACTTTAAACTTAGGTGCTTACAAAATAGCTATTTTTGATAGCAACGATGTAGAAATTTATTCCAAAGGTTTTTCTACTTTATTTAAAGAATGGCAAACTACCGAGGAAGCTAAAAAAATGGATAGAGCTTACAGCGGAGCGGTTATATTCCCTTATCCAAAAGAAATTGTTACTCTAAAAATATTTACACGCGATATAAAAAACAAATTCAAAGACATTTATTCTTTAAAAATTGACCCAGAAAATTATTTTATTCGCAAGGGTAATGAGGATGAATATGATGTTGAAGAAATTATGAAGTCTGGTAATTCATCGGAGAAATACGATATTGTCTTTATTCCAGAGGGTTACACCGAAGATGAAATGGATAAATTTATTGACGATTGCAACGTGCTTAAAAATTACCTTTTTAATTACGCTCCTTTTTCTGAATTAGAAAATAAGTTCAATATTTGGGCAGTTAATGCTCCATCTGTAGAATCTATTTGTGATATTCCAGCCGATGATATTTGGGGTAATACATTGTTGAATTCATCCTACTACACTTTTGATAGCGAACGCTACCTAATGACGGAAGATTATCAAAAAGTTTGTGATGTTGCTGCCAATGCTCCTTACGATCAAATTTATATTCTTGCTAACTCAACTAAATATGGTGGTGGTGCAATTTTTAATTTTTATTCACTTACTGTTACAAACGACCCCAAGTTTAAAGAAATATTTGTCCACGAACTTGGGCATGGTCTTGCTGGTTTAGCAGATGAATATGGCTATGACAACACTTTTGAAGATTATTATCCTAAGGGCGTTGAACCTTGGGAAAAAAATATTACAACGCTTGCAAATTTTTCTTCCAAGTGGAAAAAAGATATAGAGGCTAATACACCAATTCCAACTCCAGACGATTCGTTGAACCTTTACAAACTTGGAGTTTACGAAGGTGCAGGATATGTTGCTAAAGGTGTATATCGCCCAACGTACAACTCAATTATGAGAACTCTTTCTGCAAAAGAATTTAATAAACCAAGCCAAGATGCAATTAGAGAAGTAGTGCTTTTTTATTCAAAATAAAGTTGGTTATTAAAATGCACGAAATTACAAATCAAAAATAAACTTTAGTGCACTTTTTTCATAGGGATGCCTTCGGTAAGGCACTTATAAATTTTAAACTTATAACTTAAAGATATGAAACAAAAAAAATTATACCGAGCCTTAGAGACTGTAGCCTCAAAGAACTTCAATTCTGAAAAAGAATTGTTAATTGAAATATTAAATCAAGTTGTGGATAACTACCAAATTAGTATTACTGGTGGAAGGCTTTGGCAACTTAACAATCAAAAAGAATGCTACGAATTGCTTTATCAGACTGGAAATGTAGAACAAATTGATTCAACGTTTATATTACATTTACGAGAAAATCCAATTTTTGAAAAAATTTCTAGTGAGCGAACAATCTTGGCAGATGAAACAAATAACTACCTAATTGAAAAAGGTATTTTTAGATATTCAGCCTCTGGCGTTGGGGAAAGAAAAATAGTTAATGGCAAGGAATATTACGAGTATATGATTGCTGTTAATAGTGAAGAAGTGAATAACGATTTGTTCTATTCTCTTAATGTTGTTGCTACTCTGCTCACTTCCAAAATTAACGATAACAGGCTCACTAATCATCAACGCGAAATAATTTTTGATTTGGATGAAGCAAAGGAATTACAGAGGAGCATTTTACCCGAGCACGAATTAGAGTTTAACGGATATTCTCTTTTTGGTGTTACTGTTCCAGCAAAAACAATGAGTGGCGATTATTTCGATTATCTAAAGTTTGGATCTGAATCCGAGCGATTAGGAATTATTGTTGGCGATGCTGCATCAAAAGGTTTAAGTGCCGCCGCCGAGGCAATGTACATTTCGGGTGCAATACGTATGGCTGTAAATTTTGAAATAAAAATTTCTGCTTTGTTGAGTAAGTTAAATAAAATAATAAATCAAATATTTAGCGACGATAGATTTACAACTCTCTTCTATGGCGAAATATCTAACGATGAAAAAGGATTATTCCTTTATGGAAATGCTGGGCATAATCCTCCAATTTTTTATTGTAGCAAAACCAAAGAGATAGAATATTTAACCACAACTGGACCTTTGTTAGGACCTGCTCCTAACTCGAAATACAAAACAGACAGCATAAACATTGGGGTTGGTGATGTTCTGGTTATTTTTTCTGATGGAATTGTTGAAGCTGCCGACACAAATTTTGACTTTTACGAAGAGAAGAAATTAGAAAAAGTTATAAGAAATAATTATCATTTATCGCCAAAAGAACTTGCACATAAAATTTTGGATGATGTAAATAAGTTTGCGTTGGATGGAAAATACAACGACGATAAAACTATTGTAATTATTAAACGAATGGAATGAAATAAAAAGAGTTTTGCAACCACTTTTTGCTTTTAAAGAAATATTTTTACACCAAAATATATAGGCATTTTATAAAAACACTTATTATCTTAACCACCTTATTTTAAACTTAATGTGAACTATTATGAAACAACAAAACAATAAAGCAATACTATTAATAATTGGAATATTTTTTATTCTTTCTGCTAACATTTTTGCACAAGGCAATTACTACGATGGAACTGAAGGGCTTAATGGTGATGCTCTTAAAGCTACTTTGCACAATAAAATTAAAGGGCATAAAACTTTTTCCTATTCTGGTGTTTGGAATATTTTAAAAGAATCGGATAGAGACCCAAATAATTCCAACAATGTTATTTTGCTATACTCTGGACGCTCGCAATCTAAAAATAGTAATGGTGGAAATTCAAACGATTGGAATAGGGAACATGTTTGGGCAAAGTCGCATGGTGGTTTCGGAACTACCCGTCCAGCTGGCACAGATGCACATCACCTACGTCCTACTGATGTTTCTGTAAATAGTTCACGCGGTAATCTTGATTTTGATATGGGTGGAAGTCCAGTAAACGAAGCTCCAGATTGCAAAAAGGATGGCGACTCGTGGGAGCCACGCGACGAAGTTAAAGGGGATGTTGCACGCATGATGCTCTACATGACAACGCGATACGAAGGGGATGACACGAGCTATGACTTAGAACTTGTAGATTATACGGGAACTTCTGGTCCAAGATTTGGGAAAAAATCCGTTTTGCTCAAATGGAATAGGCAAGACCCCGTAAGTGCCTTTGAGCGAAATAGGAATAGGGTAGTTCATAAATATCAAAAAAATTATAACCCATTTATAGACCATCCAGAATTTGCCGATAGAATTCATAACGCCGATAAATTAATTTTGACACACGCACAACCAGTTGGTGGAAATACATTAGTCCTTTCTTTTTCTAAGGAATTAAATGTTACCGAAGCCGAAAAGGTTAATAATTATCAATTGGATATTTTAGGAAATCCAACCAATGCAACTGCAACTTTTGGTGGAGATGCTAAAAAAGTTATCTTAGCATTTTCCGAAAACTTTGTTGATACTTTTTACAATATACGTGTATCAAATGTAACAACCACTAGTGGCGAAGTTATATTAAAAAATTCCATTGCACTTTTTATGGCAGATGAAACTACAGAAGTTGATACAATTGCTCCAGCAATTCCTTCTAATTTAAGTGTTGAAAATAAAGGGGATAACGTTGAGCTAACTTGGAATAATAATACTGAAAGTGATTTATCTTACTACAAAATTTACAGAGATACATTACTAAATTTTACTATTTCGGAAAGCACTTATTTTACAACCTCTATTTCAAATTTGTATAATGAGGCAAAAATTATTGCTCCGCACATATATTATAAAATTTCTGCTATTGATATAAGTGGAAATGAGAGTGGTTATTCTGCGGAAGTATTATCTATTGAAGGAGCTGAAGTTGATGTAACAGCACCAGCAAAACCAACTAATTTAGTGGCTAATACCGATGGAGAAAATGTAAACCTTAGCTGGCAAGCTAACACTGAAAGCGATTTATCGCACTACACTATTTACCGAGGTGCGTTACCAAATTTTACACCAAGTAAATATTCTGTTGTTGCTACTTCACCTACAAACACATTTGTTGATTCAGATATATTTGATTATACAGTCTATTATAAAATTTCGGCATTTGATACTAACGGAAATGAAAGTGATTATTCTGAAGAAGTTGCAGTTCTTACCGTTGGTGTTAAAGATGAGCAAAACAATCCATACAAGTTTTCGCTTTCGCAAAATTATCCTAATCCATTTAACCCAAGCACAACAATCAAATATTCCATAGACGTAGAGACATCCCGCGGGATGTCAGAGCAAATAGTAACTCTAAAAATATATAACATTCTCGGCAAAGAAATTGCAACACTTGTAAATAAAGAACAAGCACCAGGAAACTATTCAGTTAAATTTAATTCTACTAAAAACAATTCTTCTGGAATTTATTTTTACACCCTATCGGTTGGCAATTTTAGAGAAACCAAAAGTATGTTGCTGATAAAATAGATTGTTAGATATTAGATGTGAGACTGTGAGATTTGAGATAAAGGCTTTGCGTAACCCCCAAAAATACGTCATGCTGTGTTACACTGAGGTTCTCGAAGTGAGGCTCTCGAAGTGAATTCATATACCCCCCAAAAATAAGTCATGCTGAATTTATTTCAGCATCTGTTATTATGTTATAAAAAAAAATTGATAAAACAAAATTTACACCCCCATCGAAAATAATTTTAAAAAGTTTAGCTTTTTTGAAAAAAACACAGCAATTCAGAGTCAAAATTAAAATTCAATAAAACAACAAGTTACGAGATTAAACAGAAATATTTTTCCAGTTATTTCAGAAAACGCAAAAAA
>CAMZLW010000063.1 GCA_947311785.1 uncultured Ignavibacteriales bacterium
AAGAACAAGACCCAGATTAAGAATTATCAATGCATAAGACGACCTGCCCCGCCTTAGCTGGAGTTAGGGATGATAACCTTTTGGGTTGAAGGATTATTGTTGTCATCCCATACTCCAGCTTGAGCGATTCAGCATTTGTGCTTTTCTAATACTGAATTTGGGTTAAAAGTTAATTATTTTTATTTTCTTAAGAAAAGTTATATCATCAATTAAATTTAGAAAAAAAACAAATAGGTGCTTGTGTTGAAACGAATATTATTAATAATAATTTTCTTTATATCATTATTAATACTTGCCCAAGAAAATAAATTTACGAAACATGCTGAAACAAAGAATGCAACAATTTTGCAATTAGGCGATACTAAAAATTGGTGTTCTGTTTGTGGAATGAATTTGAAAATGTTTTATAAAACTAACCACGCTCTCAAATTGGACGACGGAACCGCTACGCAATATTGCTCAATCCGATGTTTGTGTGTTGATAAACCAAATCATAAAAACCACATTGTGGAAACACTTGTTGTTGATGCCAAATCAGAAAAATTAATTAATGTTGAAGATGCGTTTTATGTTATTGGAAGTAAAGCTCCAGGCACTATGAGCAAAACAAGTAAAATTGCCTTCGCTACAAAGGAAGATGCAGAAGCATTTAGCAAAATATTCAACGGACAAAAAATTCTCGATTTCAAAACCACTGCCTTGCTGGCAAGGGAGCAAATGCAAAAAGATAATGCAATGCTAATGAAAAAGAAGGAGATGAAAATATATCCTAAAGGGAAAAAACTTTACGAAAAATTATGTAACCAGAATATTAATTTGCCAAAATACAATTCTATTTCCGACTTAAAATCACAGCTTAAAAATAGCAATATGTGTAAACCATTAAATGAGAAAGAACTCCAAATGGTTGCAATATATTTGTGGGATGTTAAGTTAAAAGGAGACTCGCTAGGTAGTGAAAACTTAAATAGCATTGTAATTCCAAAAGATAAAAAATGTTCAGTTTGTGGAATGTTCGTATATAAATATCCAAGATGGGTGGCAGTTCTAAAAATAACGAACAATAACAAAACCGAAAAATTATATTTTGATGGCGTAAAAGATTTAATGAAGTTTTACTTAAACCCTACTGCATGGGGGAAATATGCCAACATCCAAATTTCAAAAATTCTTGTAACCGACTATTATAAACAAACCACAATAAACGGCAAAGATGCATTATACGTTATTAACAGTGATGTATTTGGTCCAATGGGAAACGAGTTAATTCCCTTTGCTAGCAACGGCGACGCGAAATCGTTTGCAAGAGACCACGGTGGTAAAGTAGTTAAAAGCTTTGATGAAATTACAAATAAAATTGTTGAAAGTTTAAATGAATAATTTTAAAAACAGAATGTTATTGCAAATTTCAATTTGTGGAATGAAGTTCTGTAAGAGTCAAGTGTGGACAATCTGCAACAGATTACTTCGTCGTCAAAAACGGACTCCTCGTAATGACTGCACCCCCACTTGTTCGATTTAGTAAAAAAAAGATAAATGAATTTTAGAAAGAGACATATTTCATCCAATGTTATTCTTTGGATATTTTTATTGGTAATTAGTTTTACAATTGCTGAACTTTTTTATTTTAATTATCAATCAGATAATATTGAAACGGTAATTATTCAAAAGCAAAAAGTTGTTTCAATAATTGGCTTACCCGACTTAGCCCTTTCTACAGAAGCAGTTTGGCTTAGACATAGATCTATTGGAAATGTTTTTTCGGTGTTTCCTGATGATGGAAGTTTGTTGGATTACTATCCAGCCTCGTTTGTTTACACAACAGGAAAAATCAGTAATAGTCCGCTTTCAAAAAAGAAAAAAGAACAAAGAAAAAAAAATAAATAAAGAAAATTATGAATTTTAAACTAATAGATTTTACACTCAAATCATTAAAAAGAAGATTGACTAAAAAGTTATCTGTTATTTTCATATTCTCGTTGATTGTTTTTTTATTAGTTTCTGTTTTTTCAATTTCTTCATCAATAAAAAAAGAATTGGAAATTTCTGTTAATGCTTTACCTGAAATAATTGTTCAAAAAATGAGTGGCGGAAGACAGACAGTAATCCCTGTTGATAGGGCATATGAGATTGCCACAATTCCTGGTGTGCAAAATGCTTACGACCGTGTGTGGGGCTATTACTACTTTGTAAATGATAATGTTAACTTTACCGTTGTTGGTCTGGACTTCGACCTTGAAGCATACAAACAAAAGTATAGCGATATTATTAATTTGTATGCAGAAGCTACCGATACAATAGACGCACCATTTATGATTGTAGGTAGTGGCGTGTATAAAATGCTAGAGGATAATTTTTACAAAAACTTTTATAATTTTAGAACGGTTACTGGTGAAATGTTAGAAACAAAAATTGTTGGCTCATTTACAGATGTATCAGCAATGGAAACTAACGATGTTATTCTTATGCCAGTTAATTATGTGAGAGAACTTTTTGATATTTCAGAAAACTATGCTACCGATATTGTTGTGCGTATTCCAAACCCCGAAGAGATTGAAATTATTAAGCAAAAATTAAACTCAATGTTTCCTGATTCTCGTATAGTTAGCCGATTAGATATTGAAGCCTCATATCAAAATATTTTTGATTATAAATCTGGATTGTTTTTAGCCCTACTAATAGTGGCGTTTGTCGCATTCTTTATTCTGGTTTATGATAATGCAAGTGGATTAAGCATAGAAGACCGTAGGGAAATAGGAATTTTAAAAGCTGTTGGATGGCAAGTGGAAAACATTCTACAAATCAAATTTATTGAAGGTAGTTTAATCTCTCTCTTCTCTTTTTTTCTTGGAACAGGAACAGCCCTTTTTTACGTTTACATTTTACAAGCTCCAATACTACGCAACCTCTTTACTGGTGCAAGTAATCTTAAGCCTACTTTTAATTTAATACCAGTCATAAATTTTGAGATACTCATATTAATTTTCATACTCACAGTTCCTGTTTATATTCTTGCTACTGTTATTCCTTCTTGGAAATCTTCTGTAATAGATGCAGATGAGGTGATGCGATGATAGAGCTAAAAAGTGTTGACAAAATATATAGCCACGGAGAGCATGAAGAAATTGGTGTGTTAAAAAACATTTCCTTCTCTGTTAAAGAAAATGAGTTTTCTTTATTAACAGGACCAAGTGGAAGTGGAAAAAGCACAATACTCTCTATTGTTGGTGGCTTAAGCAAACCCACTAATGGCGAGGTAATAATTGACAATAAATCTATTGCAAAATTACCAGATAAATTTTCTGCATTGCTCCGTAGAGAAAAAATCGGATTTATTTTTCAAAAATTTAATTTAATTAACAATTTAAGTGCAATTGATAATATTACAATTCCCCTCATTCCAACAAAAATTTCTAAATCAGAAATTGAACAACGTGCAGAAAAAATAATGACTGAACTTTCAATCTTCAATAAAAGAGATGTGTTAGTTGAAAAATTATCTGGCGGAGAGCAACAACGTGTAGCAATAGCAAGGGCTTTAGTAAACGAACCAAAAATAATTTTGGCGGATGAGCCTACCGCAAACTTGGACAAAAAATTGTCGTTAGATTTTATTCAAATAATTAAGCAATTAAAAGATGCAGGAAAAACAATACTACTTGCAAGCCACGACCCTCTATTTACTGACTTAGATTGTATTAACAATATTATAAAGATTCATCTCGGAGAAATTCAGTGAGTGTTTTACTTACACCCGAAGTAATTATTTTATTTATCGAAGATATTCTTCTTTTCGGTTTTAACACAATTGCCTTTGTTATTGCTTACCGTATTTATAAAAATTTTAATTTAAATAGCACATCCAACGAGCAATACACTTTGGAAAAACAGACTTACCTTGCATCTTACATTATTAAATTTTCGCTCTATCTAAAAATTATTAGCTTTCTCTTTTTTGTTTTCACTTTGGATAAACTCTCCAATGTTATTCCCGGGGCTATGTGTGGCGTAGGCGTAACTACTGCATCCGACTATGGAATTTATCTTTTGATATTTAAAATGCTTAATATTTATCTCTACGGATTTTGGTTGCTTATAAACAATAGCGATATGAAACGAGAGGATTTCCCTTTTACTAAAATCAAATTCAAATATTTTTTGTTTATTTACTTCTTCTTTGTCATCGAGTTAATACTTCAGAGCCTTTACTTTTTTGATATAAATCCACAAGAATTAGTTAGCTGTTGCGGAACAGTTTTTAATGAGGTTAGCACTTCGGCTGTAGGGCGGTTAACACAAATACCAAATATAATTTCGGTACCTCTTTTCTATTCTCTTTTTCTTCTGCTAATATTTACGGCACTTAAAAAAACAGTTCTGCTAAATGGAGTTCTCAATTTTGTTTTTGCAATTATAAGCATAACAACACTAATTAGTTTTTTTGGAACTTATATTTACGAATTGCCTACACATCACTGTCCGTTTTGCATATTGCAAAGTGATTATTTTTATGTTGGATATCTATTATATACCCTTTTATTTGTTGGAACTTTTTTTGGAATTGGAATTGCTTTTCTGAAATATCTAATAAAAATACCGTTAGATTATCACAAAATCTCCATTGGTTTTAATACAGCTTATGTTGTTTCTGTTTCTTTTTTTCCAATTAATTATTATTTAAACAACGGCGTTTGGTTGTAATTTTGAATTACTATATACATTTTACAAAATAAAACGTATATTTTGTCCTTTATTAAATAGTATGTTTTTTGTTTTAGTCTTTTCATTAAAAAAAGTATAAACCAATAATAAATCAAGAAAAAAAATGGCTGAATTAAACAAGCAAGACACCGAAAAATTTAGAGATAGTATTGCCACAGTAACCCAAGAGGGCGACAGAATATGGGTTTATCCAAAAAAACCGAAAGGTAAATTTTATAATGCTCGAACACTTTTCTCAATGGTTTTGTTGGCTCTTCTATACGGTCTTCCGTTTGTAAAAGTAAATGGAAATCCGTTAATACTCCTTAATATTTTGGAACGACAAATTATTCTTTTTGGTGTTCCATTTGGTACGCACGATTTTCATCTGTTTGTTGTTGCAATGATTCTTGCAGTAATATCTATTTTTCTTTTTACCGTTGTATATGGCAGAATTTTCTGCGGTTGGCTCTGTCCACAAACAATTTTTATGGAAATGGTTTACCGTAGAATTGAATATTGGGTTGAAGGAGATGCCAATAAACAAAAAGCATTAAATAAAATGAGTTGGACTGGCGAAAAGATTTTTAAGAAAAGTTTGAAGCATGGAATTTTTTATACAATTGCATTTATTACCGCAAACACATTTCTTTCATATATTATTGGGATAGATGAATTATTTAAAATAATGCAAGACCCAATAAGCGAGCACGCAACAGGACTTTTGGCAATTTTAATTTTTTCTGGAGTCTTCTATTTTGTTTTTGCTTTTTTCCGCGAGCAAGCATGTCTTATGGTTTGTCCATACGGTCGTTTACAGGGAGTTATGTTAGATGAAAATTCTATTGTAATTTCTTACGACCATAAACGTGGTGAACCTCGTGGCGTTTCAAAAAGTGAAGACTCTGGTTTGGGAGATTGTGTTGACTGCAAAGCTTGCGTTCAAGTTTGCCCAACAGGAATTGACATACGCAACGGAACACAATTAGAGTGCGTAAACTGTACAGCATGTATTGATGCTTGCGATGCAACTATGGATAAAATTAAAAAGCCACGAGGTTTAATTAGGTATGCATCAATAAATGAAATTGAAAATGGAATTCGTTCATTGCTTACCCCACGCTCAATTGGTTACACGGTAGTTATAGCTATTCTATTTACTGTGCTTGGAGTTATGATGTCTGCACGCGGAGATTTTGAATTATCAATACTTAGAACACCAGGTATGATGTATCAACAATACGATTCCCTTCACATAAGTAACTTGTACGATTTTGTTCTTACAAATAAAACCTTTGATAAAACTCCTGCAACATTAGAGTTAGAAAACATGGAAGGCAAAATTAAAGTTATTGGAAGCGACATGATTGCACAACCACAAGGAGTTATTGAAGCTAAATTTATGATTGTTATTAAAGAAGCAGATATAAAGCAGTTAAACACACCAATAACAATAGTTGTAAAAGCTGATAATAAAATAATTGACAGAATTAAAAGTAACTTCTTAGGAAAAATTGAAACATTTAGAAAAAACAGAAAGAAATAAATATTTAGTAAAAAAAACTACAATGTTAATTGAGCAGTGCATTGTGTTGCGTTGAGACTCTTACACAGCATGCCCCTTTGGGGGAATCTATTACAGTGAGAGATTCCCGATAAAAACATTCTGGAATGATAACATGAAGGTAATAATAAACAGATGAAAAAATTTAAATTTAACTGGGGTACAGGAATTACAATTGTAATAATCTTATTTCTAGTTATTACAATAGGTCAAGTGGTATTCATTCACAAAACTATCGATTACGACTTGGTGGACGAAGAATACTACAAAGCAGAAATAGAATACCAAACTCAAATTGAAAAAGTAAAACGTACTAATGAGCTTCCAGAAAAATTAAACATAAAATTATTAGATAAATTTATTGAGTTTAACTTTCCTTTAATGTTTAGTAGCAATTCTATTGGAGGAATTATTAATTTTTATAAACCTTCCGATGATCTTTTGGACAAAATGGAAAGCATTAAATTAGACGAAAAAAATAAAATGTTTTTTCCTTACGACCAATTATCATCTGGTTTGTGGAAAATTAAAATCAATTGGTCGGTTGATAGTGTTGAATATTACAATGAAAAAATTGTAATGCTGCCTTGATTAACCCACATTATGCAATAAAATTTATTATTTTAGTTACTTATTCAAATGCATGATTTGGGATTAACATATAAACCGTAGGAAAGTTTTTAATTATGGGTGCAGAAGTTTTTGGCGGATTTTTAATCGGTTTTCTCGGAAGTTTTCACTGTCTTGGGATGTGTGGTCCTATTGTGTTGGCTTTGCCTGTTACCAACACATCTAATTTTAAATTAGTTCTAAGTAGAATTCTCTACAATTTTGGTCGCATTGTTACCTACTCTTTTTTCGGAGCAGTATTTGGTTTTTTCGGTAGAGGCATTACCTTTGTTGGCTTCCAGAGTTCTACTTCAATTGCCATTGGTATTATAATTTTAGTTTACTACATAATGCCTAGTAAATATAAGGGCAAACTCTCAACAACTACTCCCTATCAGTTTTTAAATAATTTTGTAAAATCGGCATTTAAAAAAATTACAAAAACTGGTTCACCTAAAGCCTTATTTTTGTTTGGAATTATAAATGGTTTTTTGCCTTGTGGTTTTGTTTACTTTGCTTTAGCTGGTGCTATTACTACTGGAGATTCTTTAACAGGTGCAACATTTATGGCTTTGTTCGGATTAGGAACAACACCTATAATGCTTGGAACTGCATTGGTTGGAAAATTTATTAGTGGTAATCTTCGTGTTAAAATGAATAAGCTTATTCCAATATTTGCTATTATTTTAGCTCTGCTATTTATCTTACGAGGTTTAAGTTTAGATATAGATTATATAAGCCCCAAGCTCACAAACGATGCTTTAATAAATCCAGAACTATGTGCTCCTATTGGCTTTGATTGAAAAATGAAAATTAAGCAATATATCTTTTTAGGAATAATCCTACTCCTTACAGCATGTAAGGCAGACTTAGAATATCTCGAAGATTTCGGCTCGCAAAATTATTTGTTACTTAATCAGGATAGTGTTGCGGTTAATTTTCCAAAAGACATTAAAGGAAAAATAGGAGTAGTGTGCTACATTTACACATACTGTTATGATATTTGTCCGCTAACAACAAACAATATGCTTTTAATCCAAGAAGGCATTGCAAAAGAGCAAATCCCTGATGTTGAATTACTCTCAATTAGTTTTGACTATAAAGTTGATAAGCCCTTTATGCTTAAGCAATATGCAAAGGTGAGAGGATTGGAATTAACAAACTGGCAACTTCTAACAGGAAGCAAAAATGAAATTGAACCACTAATGGAAAAGGTTGGAATAACAGCTTTTGTTGCAGATTCAACCTCATTTACAAATGGCTCAAAAGTTTATTTTTATGTACACACCGATAGAATTCAATTGTTTGATGCAAATGGTGTTTTACGAAAAAACTATCTCGGCAGCAAAATTAAAATCCCCGAAATTATTGATGATATAAAAACTCTAAATATGGAGAGAACCAAATTGAAATAGCATTACTACTTTCTATTTTCAATAACTATGAATAATACTCCTTTCTGTTTTCAGTTTAATGTAAATATATTAATCCCTTATACATTTATATTAAAAAGCCTAATTTTATTTTATTTTATTTGAAATAAGAGAATTTTTTTTTATCTTCTTAATGTTTAAAAATAAATAGGAGTAGTTATGGGAAAGGAAATCACATACAAACCTAAAACTCAACTTGCACTTAATGTTTTATTTGGGATTGGAAATGCAAGTAATATTATTCAAGAAAAAACAAACACTTATGTGAAATCTACTGGATTAACAGCAGCACAATTTGCTATTATCAATATACTTGGGCATGATGGTTCAATGAAGATTTCTCAAATATATAGCAAGATGTTAATTAAAAGTGGTAACAGAACTATGATTCTAGATTCTCTTGAAGATAAAGGGTTTGTAAAAAGAGTTTTTAGCAAAAATGACAGACGCGAAATAATTATTGAATTAACTCCATCTGGGCAAAAATTCTTTACTGAAAATGCTGAAGCATACGGAAGCTTTGTTGAAAAAACAGTCTCTCCGTTGTTGCAAAGTGAGCAGAAAGAACTTGTAGCAATGCTAAAAAAACTTGGTTAATTTTTGTGGTCATATTCTAACCTATTCCATCTTGGCTAGGGTTTAGATTTCATAACCTCGTTTTGGAACATACTGGAAAGTCGTTCTCAATTTTTACGCTGAGTTTATTGAAGTGCATTTCAGAATATTTGTTTATGCCATAAATTTGCACTAATAGATGCTGAAACACTTCAACAAGTTCAGTCTCTCAAAACCCCATACCATGTATAGCATGATTTTTAAGAAAATCAATCTACTTTTTCTAAAGTTAAATTTATTGGCAATTCAACTATAAAGGTTGACCCTTTGCCTAATTTACTTTTTACCCAAACTGTACCCTCGTGGGCTTCTACAAGTTTTTTAACAATCCACAAGCCAAGTCCAGAACTACTTTCGTTACCTGTTGGCTTAGGCGAAAGTTTACCACCTTTAGTAAATATTTTTTTTAAGTCGTCATCCGATAACCCAACGCCAGTATCGGTAATTTCAATTGTTACCTTTGTATCGGTAAAAAACGATTCAAGAATTACTTCGGTTCCTTTTGGTCCGTATTTTATGGCATTATTAATTAGGTTATCCAAAACCTCTTTAATTTTTTGTGGATCAAAATTGAAATTTGGCAACGTTGCAGAAGATCTATTTACCAATCTAATTTCTTTTTTGTGTGCGTAAGCATTGTTTACTGTAAAAACAGTATCAATAACTTTTTTAAGAGAAGCATTTTCAATATTAATAATGTTTTGCTCATTATCTTGTGAAATAGAATCAGATAGTTCCTCGGTCAATTTAAAAATACTTTCGGATGATGCAACAATTCCTTCCATAATTTCTTGTTGTTCTTGAGCTGTTAAATCAAAATCGTCAAGCAGTTGAATTAAACCTTTAATTGCTGCTGCTGGATTTTTTAAATCGTGAATAGCAACTGCGTATAGTTCATCTTTTTGTGAATGCAATTCTTCCAACTGCGATTTTTTTACTAATAAATTTTCTTTTTGGTCTAACAATTCAACATTGGCATCTTCTAAATTTCCAATAATGCGTTCCATTTTTTTTATGTTAAAATTCAGATTTTTGTTCGCGTTATTTAAATCTGTGTAACTTTGCTTTAACACGTTATATGCTTGGTCTAGATTAATATATTCTTCTTGCTCCGTTATAATTAATTTTTCATCCTTTTTTATAAAAAGTAAATAAAGAATTAAAATTAGTTCCAAAAATAAAACTGATAATAAAACGTAAATAGCTATTGGAGGTAAATTGAACGCACTGCTTTTATTGAAAACTGTAATTTTTTTTCTAACAATAAACTTAACAGTTGTTGGAATTATTTCAACATTTTCACCAACGTAGGCTTGAACATCTAACGAATAAACCCCCTCTGATAAATTAGAAAACGAAATTTTATTTTCGGTTAAGTTCTTTTTTGTTTCGCCATTGTTAAAATTAATAAGAAAAGATAAACTAGAGGATGATGAGTATTTATAATCTTTTCCAAAAACAAAAGTTATTTTATCTGTAGGCTCAATAAGAATATCGGACAAAAACGGGTCATCCAAGGTTTTATTATTTACGGTAACTTTAGTGATTTCTGTTTTAATATCATCGGCAAAAACTATGTTTGAAAGTAAAATTAGACTAAAAACAAAAGATGTTATAAAAGTAAATCGTGTCATTTTATTATTGTTGTTGTTAATGAATAGGTTATTATCGGAATAAAATGAATATTTTAAATACCTAAACACATTAAATAATTTAACTTACGTTTGCTTTGCTCTCTAGGAATGAATAAATTGGTATTAAAATTTGGAGAAATATATGCCCGACAACATAAAGCTATCAGTAACATTGCCTGTAGAAGCTAATAAAATTTATAATGCTTGGTTCGATAAAGATGCACACTCATCTTTTTCAAAAGGAAAAGCTGAAATTCAGAAAAAAGTGAATAGTAAATTTACTGCGGTTGATGGTTACATTCAGGGCGAATTAAATAAAATGATATTATCAAAACAAATTGTTATGACTTGGAGAACTACAGAATTTCCAGAAGATGCCGAAGATTCTACAGTAACAGTTAATTTTGAAAAACTTCCTGCTGGTACAAAAGTAATAGTTGTTCACGAAAATCTTCCAGAAGGCGAAGGCAAAAAATATCGCAAAGAATGGAAGGACAATTATTTTACCCCAATGAAGGCTTACTTCGTATAATAACTTAGCAAAAGTAAACCACAATGTTTGAAGAGAAAAAGAAATTTTTAAGTAGTATGAAATTTCCTTTTCTCTTTCTTTTTTTAATTATCTCTGTAGAAATTATTGGATATTTATTTGATTTTAATTTTATCCAATTAGGAATTTTACCACGCAAGGTTTTTGGATTAGTTGGGGTTTTTACCGCACCAATAATTCATTCAAGCCTAGAGCATCTCTACTCAAATGCAATTCCTCTTTTTGTATTGGGAACCTCAATTTTTTATTTTTATCCAACCAGCTCTAAGCGAGTAGTTGCAATTATATATTTACTAACAAATGTTTTGGTCTGGATTTTTGCACGCGAAAGCTATCACATTGGTGCAAGTGGAATAGTTTACGGTCTTTTTTCATTCCTCTTTTTTAGTGGTGTTTTCAAAAAAGATAAAAGAGCAATTACATTAAGTGTGTTAACAATTTTTATTTATGGTGGAATGGCTTACGGAATTTTTCCAACCAAAGAAGGTATTTCGTGGGAATCGCATCTCTTTGGTTTTATTACAGGTATATTTACAGCTTACATTTTTAGAAAAAATGATATTTATAAAAGATACGATTGGGAAGATGAAAAATTAGATGTTGATGTTAGAGAATTAAAAATATCGCACAAAAAGTAAGAAGGGTAGAGATTAACAGCGACAATAAATAGTTAAAAAATTTAATTAGGAATTACAAAAAATGAAATTAGTAATAGATGAAAACATAGTTCAAGCAAGAGAGGCATTTAAAGATTTTGGAGAAACAACATTTTTGAATGGACGAGAAATTACAAATGATGTTTTACTTGATGCCGATGTTTTAATTGTCCGCTCAATTACAAAGGTAAACGAAGGTTTGCTAAAAAACACAAAAGTAAAATTTGTTGGAACTGCCACAATTGGCACAGACCACATTGACCAAGATTATTTGCAAAAAAACAACATTGCCTTTTCAAGTGCCGCTGGATGTAACTCGTATTCGGTAACGGAATATGTTTTTTCCGCAATCACACATTTTGCAAATAAGTATAATTTTAATATCTCGGATAAAAGTATTGGCGTTGTTGGTTACGGAAATATAGGAACAAAAATTGTAAAAATTGCAAAAACACTTGGAATGACGGTGGTTATTAACGACCCACCACTTGAGAGAAAATCTAAAGAAAATATTTTTTCATCACTTGAAGAAGCTTTAGGTTGTGATATAGTTACGTTTCACGTTCCACTAAACAAAGATGGAATTGATAAAACAGTTCGGCTATTAAATGAAAAAAACATTAATCTAATTAAAGATAATGCGATATTAATAAATTCCTCACGCGGACCAGTTGTATGTAATAAAATTTTAAAAGAACGGTTGGAAAAGAAAAATAACATCCATGCAGTTTTAGATGTTTGGGAAACTGAACCAAACTTTGACTCTGAATTGTTTGAGTTGTTAGAGATAGGAACGCCTCATATTGCAGGTTACTCTTTTGAAGGAAAACTTAATGGCACTAAAATAATTTATGATGCACTATCTGACTTTCTAAAAACAGAAAAAACGTGGAAGCCTTTGTTGGAGCGGGTAAAGAACAACAGAATAAATATTTTGGATAACGAAACAGAAGCGGAATTTTTTCAAAAGTTATTTAATAAGTCGTATAACATTATGGATGATGATTTGTCCATGAGAAAAAGCATTGGAATGTCGGACGCTGAAAAATCGAAACATTTTGATTCGCTACGCAAAAATTATAGAAAACGTAGAGAACTTAATAACTTTAAAGTTGTTTTAGATTCTGATAATGAAAAATTAAAAACTCTATTAAATGTATTGCGAATTGAAGTTAATTAGAGAAAAAACAATAACAGAATGAAAAAAAACATTTTTAAAATATTGTTTCTTATAGCACTGCTACTTGTTGTAGATGTTTATTCGCAAACAAAATCTGGATTTCAAATAGCCCGATTAAAGTATAGTGGCGGTGGTGATTGGTATAACGACCCTTCGGCAGAAATAAATCTTTTAAATTTTGTAAAAACCAATACAACAATAAATACCAATGCAGAATATGTTTTTGTTGATGTTTCAAGCGATGATATTTTTAACTATCCTTTTTTGTTTATTACAGGTCATGGCAATATTGTTTTGTCGGAAAGAGAAGCAAAGCGTTTAAAAACTTATCTTGAGCGAGGTGGCTTTATTTATATTGATGACGATTACGGAATGGATAAAGCAATAAGACGAGAATTTAAAAAGGTTTTTCCAAATCAGAGCTTTGCCGAGTTGCCATTTAATCATAAAATTTACCACACTCTTTTTGATTTTAATTTTGGTCCACCTAAAACACATGAGCACAACAACAAGCCACCACAAGGGTTTGGTTTATTTGTTGGAAAAAGATTAGCTGTTTATTACACTTACGAAAGTAACCCAAGCGATGGTTGGGCAGACAAAGAGGTTCACAACGACCCAGAAGACAAGCGGTTGGAAGCACTTCGGTTTGGAACAAACATTATTATTTATTCATTAACCAACTAATATAATTTGAATAAAATAGATTCTGAAATAAATAAAATTAAAGCACGACTTACACAACTACACAACAAAACAAAACGGATTGATTTATTAAAAGGCTTGTTATTGCTGGTTGTTATTGCGTTGGTTGTAAATTTAACGCTTCCAATATTGGAATTATTAGGGTTAAGTTCTGTTGCAGATAGAACCCTTCTTTTTTATTCCGGAATTTTAGTTCTAATTTTCACCTCTTTTCTTTTGGTTTTTATCCCAGCTATAAATTTATTAAAACCCATAAGCAACAATGAATTTTATAAATTAGCCCAAACAGTTGGAAATCATTTTCCTGATATAAACGACAAACTACTAAATACAATTCAATTATATGAAAACAAAAAACAAACCGATTTGTCTAAAGCCGCAATTATTTCACAATTACAAAAATTGGAAAAATATAATTTTACTGATGTAATCTCCTTTGCCTTATTGAAAAAAACGATACTACTTGCTTCAACGTCAGTAATAGCAACGGTTATTTTGTTTTTTGCTTTTCCGTTGCTCGGCAATTCTGTTGTAAAAATCATTAATTACTCTAACGAATATGCAATTCCAAAAAAGTATCGGTTTTATATTGAACCACAAAATATAACCGTTACCAAAGGGGAAGATGTAATAATTAAAATTAATGTTGTTGGGGGAGAACCATCGTTTGTTACTTTTTTTTCTAAAGATAGGGAAAAAGAAAGTTATCAAAAAACATTGCTTCTCCCCGATTCTAATAAAGTGTTTTCTCATTCAATTAAATCTATTTCCAACACAACTAAATATTATGCTGTTGCTGAGGATATAAAAAGTAACGAGTTTACAATAACTGTAATTGATAAACCCATTATAAGTGAATTGGAGTTAAAAATAATTCCACCAAACTATACGAAGCTAGAAATAACAATTCAAAAAGACGATGGAAATATTTTTGCACTTGTTGGAAGTAAAATAAAACTAAGTGTTGTTTCAACCAAAAAACTTAGTGGTGGAAAAATTGTTTTTAGCGATAGCACTAAAAAGGAACTATCAATTAATAATAGCCAAGGAATTACAGATTTTAGAATATTTAAAGATAAAAACTATGAAATAAAAATAGTTGATAACGATGGCAACAGCAACGAGAACCCCATTGAATACAGCGTAAAAACTAAAGTAGATTATTTTCCTGAAATAGAAGTAATAGAGCCAGAGGAAGATATTGCATTAACAAAATCGGAAATAATAAACGCACTTATAAAAATTAAAGACGATTTTGGATTTAGAAAATTAGTGTTAATGCACAAATTAACAAGCACAAACTTTGGAGAAGCGGAGGACAAATATAGCTCTCAAATTATTTCAATTAAAAAAAGTGTTGCTAGTCAAGAGGTTTTCTATTCGTGGAGTTTATCGGAGTTGATGCTTGCAGCAGGTGATGTTGTTTCATTCTATTTTGAAATTTTTGATAACGATAATATTAGTGGACCAAAATCTGCTAAATCAAAAGAGTTTCACCTACGTGTTCCAACAATGGAGGAATTATTTAAAAACGCAGATGATGTGCAAGAAGAAGTTCAAATTAATTTGGAAGAGGTATTAAAAGAAGCAGAAAAACTAAAAGAGGATATGGAAAACTTAGGTAACGAATTAAAGAAAGATGAAAAAGAAATTACTTGGGACGAGAAGAAAAAAATTGAGGAAACCTCTAAACGATTTGAAAAATTACAAAACCAAATTATGGAAGCACAAAAAAAAATAGAGAAAACAAAGGAAAATTTGGATGATAATAGTTTGCTATCTAAAGAAACTTTGGAGAAATACAACGAACTTCAAAAGTTGATGGATGAAATGAATAGCGAAGATATGAAAAACGCTATGGAGCAGTTACAGAAGCAGATGGAAAACATGAATCGTGATAAAGCCCAGCAATCGCTTGAGGATATGAAGTTTGATGAAGAGATGTTCAAAAAAAGTATTGAGCGCACGGTTAACTTATTAAAGCGAATTAAGATAGAGCAAAAAATGGACGAGGTAATTAAAAGGACAGAGGAACTTCAAAAGGAGATTGATGAGCTAAAAGAGGAAACTGAAAAAAGCGACCTTTCTAAAAAAAGCGATAAAAAAGATTTAACAAAAAAAGAGGAAGATATATCTAAACAACTTGAACAGCTAAAAGAGGAGATGAAAAACCTCCAAGAGAAAATGAGTGAGTTTAAAGAAATGCCTAACGAGAGTATGGAAAAACTTCAAAAAGAAATGGAGTCACAGAAAAATGAAGAGCTAACAAAGCAGATGAAAAATATGCTTCAAGAAAGCATGAAGATGGAAGCAATGAAGCAAATGCAACAGATGTCGCAAAATATGGAGCAGATGAAAAACCAAATGCAACAAATACAGCAGCAGATGCAACAGCAGAATCAAATGCAAGTTTTGTTTGAAATGATGAAAGGCATTAACAGCTTACTCTCTTTATCCAAAGAAGAAGAAGCTTTAAAAAACGATATGAATAAAGGGGGTAAGAATGGAAAACAAAATTTTGATAATTTACAAAAGCAAAAAGAAATTTCGGATGGGTTGGATAAAACACTAAAAAGTATGTCTGAGTTATCGCAAAAGACTTTTGCAATTACGCCAGAAATGGGAAAGGCTCTTGGAAACGCAAAGAAAAAAATGAATGATGCTATGCAGGGAATGCAAAACAATAATAGTTCAATGGCTACGGCTGGACAAAAAGGGGCTATGAAATATTTAAATGAAGCTGCTTCGATGATGAAAGGAAATATGGAGCAGATGATGAATGGCAGTGGTGGGCAAGGTGGCGGAATGCCATCTATGATGCAGCAAATGCAACAGATGTCGCAACAGCAAATGGGACTTAACCAATTAACACAACAGCTAAAGAAAGGTGGAAAATTAACTCCGCAACAACAGGCTGGTTTACAACGGCTTCAACAACAACAAGAGATTATTAAAAAATCACTTGAGCAATTAAACAAAGAGAGCAAAGAGAGAGGAGATTCCAAGACACTTACTTCTAACTTGGAAAAGATATTGGAAGAGATGCGAGAAGTAATTACCAATATGAACACAAGCAAAGTTGACGACGACCTTATCCAGAGCCAAAATAAAATTTTATCAAAACTACTAGACGCACAAAGGTCAATAAACGAAAGGGATTTTGAAAAGAATAGAGAGTCAAAGAGTAGCAAAAACTTTAACCGAAAATCCCCCGAAGAGTTAAGATTATATTCAGAAAAAACCAAAATAAAAGATGAGTTAATGAAACTAATTAACGAGGGCTACTCAAAAGATTACGAAGAGTTAATTAAAAAATATTATGAAATTTTGGAAGAAGAAAACAAATAAAAAATATAGATGTTAAAAATTATATGTAAAACCAACCCAAGGAATAAGCATTATTTTGTTGCTACCAACAGGAATCTTTGCATAATTAGTTGTAGCATCAAATAATTATGAATATTTTAAACAACCATTTAATAAAATTTTTGGAGGGAAGATGAAGTATTTAGCAATTTTGTTATTTCCGATATTATTGTTTAGTCAAACGGTTAAAGAGGAATCTGGATTTAAGAGCAAGATGGATATTGCATACGCCAACGCAATTAAAGGTGTTAGTTTTGCTTTAGAGAACATTCCAGAGAGGAAAAATTCTATTTCTAAAGAGTTGATTGCAAACAATGCGTTGGTTGCAAAAGTAAAAATTAACAAAGGTGTTGGTGGAATATCTATTAATGCCGTTGGGTTTTATAACTCGTATAAAGTAACGGTAGAAATTTACCGTGATTATAAATCGCTAAAAAAGGAAGGGGTAATAGAATATATTCCTCGTCCAAATTAATATAATATGATTTTAAAAAACAGCAAAGAAAACATAGATAAAGCAGTAGCAGAAATTATTGCTGGTAATATTGTTGCGTTTCCTACAGAAACTGTTTACGGACTTGGTGCCAATGGATTAAACCCAACAGCAGTAGCAAAAATATTTGAGGCAAAACAGCGACCATCGTTTAACCCTTTAATACTGCACATTTCATCACGCGACCAACTTAAAGAGCTTGTAAACATTGAGAATAATAAGGTTTACAAATTGATAGATACTTTTTGGCCAGGTCCACTAACGCTTGTGTTGCCAAAAAAGGAGATTGTTCCAGATATTGTAACAGCAGGAAACCCAACCGTAGCGGTACGAATGCCACAACATCCAATAGCAAAAAGATTAATAGAAGCGTGTGGAAAACCAATTGCAGCACCAAGTGCAAATCAATTTGGGCTTTTAAGTCCTACAACAGCAGAGCATGTTGAAAAACAACTTGGCGATAAAGTAAATATTATTTTGGATGGTGGCAAAAGTGATGTTGGTGTTGAATCTACAATAGTTGAAGTAACCGAAAATAAAGTTTGGTTGCTTCGCCACGGTGGTATTTCTTTTGAGCAATTAAAAGAGGTGTGTAATTCTATTGAAATAAAAGAGGTGGATTTTAACAAACCCAATGCTCCTGGACAATTGTTCCACCACTATGCACCCAAAATTCCGATGAAGTTTATATCTGAAATTTTACCAAATGAGTTGGATGGAAAAAAAGTTGGGGGATTGTTTTTCCAAAAGAACACGACAGAAATAAATTTTTCTCACATAGAGTTTCTTTCTGTTGCTGGAGATATGAGAGAGGCTGCAGCAAATCTGTTTTTTAATCTGCACAAATTAGAAACAAAGAATTTAGATATTATTCTTGTTGAACCAGTTAATAAAAAAGGAATGGGAATTGCAATAATGGATAGGCTGGTAAAGGCTTCTAATAGATATAGATGATTTAAACGAAGGCTTTGTATAACTCCAGAAGCTATTACGAATTTATTTTTTTGGCAACCGCAAAATAAATAGAACAGAAAAAAAGCTAACTAAAGCTGTGATAATATATGTGGTTTTTAGTCCAAGCAAATCGCCAAGCACACCAATTATTAAAAGGGCAATTGCACTTAGAACAAAATTTAGGGTCATAAAAACACCATTTATTAAACCAGCATGTTCCGATTTTATTATGTTTACTTCGGCAAGCAAAACAGGAGTTGTGGCAAACATTATTACCCCAATAACCACGAGCAACGGAATTGCAAACATTGTGTGGCTTATAAAAACAAATAGAATTAATAAAAATGGAGTTACAGTTGCCATAATCAAAAGAGTAAATCGTCTTCCAATTTTATCCGAAATAGTTCCAGAAAAAAGTGTACCTGCAGCTCCTGCAAATTGTACTATCGCAAGAGATATGCCACCAATCCAAAGAGAAGCACCGTTTTCAGTCATATATGTTGGAAGAAAAGTGGTAAGCGAACCCTTAACAAGCGAAGTGAAAAATATTATTCCACTAAGAGAAATAAATAGTGGTAACTGTTCTTTTATTGTTTCAATAGCTCCAGTATCTTTTTCCTTTTTTTTGAAATCATCAGAGATAGAAATATTTTTAAATTTGAAATATAAAAGTAGAGACGCCAAAAGCCCAAGTGGGAGTAATCGATAAGTTCCCTCTAAACCCCAAAGTGATATTCCACCAAGTATATAAAGGGGTCCAAGGCTTCTTGCAATTTCGCCACCCAACATAAAGTAGCTCATTCCTTTACCAATTCTGTTTCCTGAAACATGCTTAATCATTATTGGTGCAGGAACATGAAAAAGGGAAACGCCAATTCCAGAAGTTAATAATAGCACAACAATCATAGTGATGCTTGGCATTAAACCAATTAAGCTCATTGTTGTAGCGGTTAATGCAGGGGCGGCAATTAGCACATATCGGATAGGAAGTTTATCTGCTATATGCCCAACAAGTGGATTAAGCAACGAAGGTAACCGCTGAATAATTGTTAGAAAACTTACAAACGAAAGTGATAAAGAAAACTTATCAATTAGCAAAGGTAATATTGGAGCAAGAAAAGAGGAGTAAACATCATGTACAAAATGTGCAAATGATATTGTTATTACTTTACCTTGTTGAAACTTGTTTTTATTGTCCATTTAATAATAGGTTTTATTGAAAAAGCATTTTGCAAAGGTATGAATTTTGAACTTATTAACCCTACAGAAATTAATAGAAAAAATTATGTTGTTTCGATTTACTCACTTCGAGACCCTCAGTGTAACACAACGCATCGCATTTAGATTTGATAATGTTTTTTGTTGCCAATACCACAAACAGGAATGACAGCATACTTAACTGAGATAATGAATATTGTTCTATTGCAGTCTGTTTAATATACATGGTCAAAATAATTATTTAGTTTCGTTAGTCACAAAAAAAACAGTAATTCTAATTTCAAGCTTGGTTTGGCTTAGTTTTTACACGCTGTGCGGTGCATGTGTGGCTTTTTTTAACTGGGAGAGCATTTTTTCTTTTATAAACAAGTGTTTTATTAAACTATATGGCAAGCTGAATCGCCAGCTCTAGTTAATTTATGATGCGTCAAAAATATTTGGTGTTGTTTTCTAGTTGCCATATTGTCATAATTTCGTTCAATTTGAAATAAATTATGACACTTTTTATAAATTTAGTACATTTTGACAAATCCATAATTTTAAAAAAATTATAAAAACAAATCAATTTCCTAATTACCTAAAAAACTAAAACGAGAAAGATCGACTATAAAACTATTGCTAAATGAGTTATAGTTTAGTTTCGAAATGATAAATTGTTAGAATCGACTCAACGAGAATCTATTGCGATACCAAAAGCTCT
>CAMZLW010000064.1 GCA_947311785.1 uncultured Ignavibacteriales bacterium
AAGAGGCTGTGTGAAAACTCAAAAATCGTCATGCTGAATTTTTACGCTGAGTTCATCGAAGTGCATTTCAGCATCTCTTTTTGTAAGATATTTCAACTTTTGAAATTCTGAAACACTTCAACATTTCAGCAAGTTCAATGCACCGCAAGTTCACTTCGCAAGCCTCAGCGTAGCATAGTGCATCGCAAGCTCCGAATGACTTTTTCACACAGCCTCTTAACCAGTTTTCTGGTTTTCATATTAAATAATTACACGAAAAACGTCTAAAAATATATTTGTAACCTATTGCTATTGGTGGGATTATCTTTTTACCCATAATTGCTATAAGTTAACAATATTGGTTGGAGCAAGGAATGATAATTGAATAAACTAATTCACCATTAAAACGAAAGACCCTTCTATAAGATGCATTGTCTTTTATTAAAACAATCGTTATTTTAGAACTGTAAAATAATGATAGTTTTATCTATGATAACAGCACGCCAAATCTATTTTTCAAGTCTTTTTTTATTTCTTTTTGTCTCTTCCAATAATGCAAATGAAAGAGCAAAAATTGATTCTCTAATTGCACTTCCCTACAATGTTGTTTACGATGCACCCAGAAAATGGATACCCATCTTTACTAAAGCAATTGAAGAATCTAATGAGCTAAATTACAACTTTGGTTCTGGAAGGTTATATAGCCAACTTGCAACAGCATATATTGCACAAAGTGAATATGATAATTTTAGAAAGGCAGAAATAAGTGCAATTAAACTTTTTGAGGAAATCAATAATGAAAAAGAATTGCTACGAGAGTATGGAATTTTTGGTTATCATTTACGACGAACAAATCTTGAACGCTCAAAATATTATATGCGTCTTGCAATAAAACTAGGCGAAGAACTTACTTCCGACGAACTACGTGGCATTTATGATAATTATGGAGTAGTATTAGAATTTGCAAATGAGATTGATAGCTCACGTTATTTTTTTGAAAAAGCACTGAAATTAAAATACGCAGTGAATGATTCTATTGGAATTCCTTACGGATTAAACCATCTTGCAGAATCGTATGCACTAACAGGCAATATGGATAAGGCTTTTACATATTTGGCAAAATCTGATAAGTATAGAGCAAAAGAAAAAAGCAACTATGGGCGTGCAGAAAACAATGCACTTTACGGTGATTTTTATAAAATGATTGGAAAATATGATTTAGCAATTAATCGGTTTACCGAAAGTTTGAAACTCGCATTATTAATTGGCAATAAACATATGGTTCAGTATAATTATGAAAAGCTATCAGAAATTTATCAAAAAAAGGGGGACTATAAAAAAGCCCTTGTAAACTTGAAAAGTCATAAAATTTATCAGGATAGTATATTAAATAGTGAAACGAGTGAAAAAATTGCAGAACTTGAAATTAAATTTGAATCAGAAAAAAAAGACAAGGAGATAACGGTTTCAAAGTTTAGGTTAAAGAAGCAAAGATTCCAAATAATATTTATTTCAAGTATTTCAATAATTTTATTAGTGGTTTCAATTGGTATTTACCGATTCCAGAAATATAAACGTAAAAAAATTAAAACCGAATTGGAGCTAAAGAACAAACTTTCAAAAGCTGAATATGAAAATAGAATAAACGATGAAAAATTAAGAATATCCCGTGAACTGCACGATAATATTGGTTCACATTTAACTTTTATGGTTAGCTCAATTGACAATTTAACTTATGGTAGCAAGGATGAAAAACATATTTCCAAACTAAATAAACTTAGCAATTTTGGTAGAAATACATTAAACGAGTTGCGTCATACAATCTGGGCAATGAAACATAGCGAAAGCACATTAGAACAATTGGAACTAAAACTTAATTTGTTTAAAAAACAAATTTTGTCAAATACTAAAATAATTCTGGTTAATAATGTAAAATCTCAAATTATTCTTTCATCAACACAAACATTAAACTTATACCGAGTAGTTCAAGAAGCAATTCAAAATGCAATTAAATATGCAGATGCAAGTAAAATTGAAATAGTTTTCGCTGAAATAGATAATGGCATTCAGCTCTCAATAAAAGATGATGGAAAAGGATTTGATATTTCAACTGCCCAAATGGGAAATGGAATTAGCAATATGAAGTTTAGGTGCAAAGAAGCAGATGCTATTTTTTCAATTTTAAGCAACAACGCAGGCACAGAAATTTTGTGTAACCTAAAATTTAAATAGGGCAAATGGCTTATTGAATAATTTATTCTCTAACCGTAGATTAGAATTCAAAATTTAGGCACAATAAATGAAAATACGAGTAGCTATTGCAGAAGATAATGACTTTTTAGCAGCTTCAATTGAAGAAAAATTAAATCTTTTTGAAGACGAAATTGAATTCAAATTTAGAGGTAAAAACGGAAAGGATTTTCTTAATAAATTAGAAAAAAATCATAATATAGATGTAATACTAATGGATATAGAAATGCCAGAAATGAATGGTATTTCTGCTACCGAATCAATTAACGAAAAATATCCACAGCTTAAAATAATTATTCTTACAGTCTTTGACGATGAAGAAAACATTTTAAAAGCTATTCAAGCTGGTGCAATGGGCTATCTATTAAAAGACGAAACTCCAGACACAATTTTTAATGGAATAAAAATGGTATTAAATGGCGGAGCCCCCATGACTCCGTGCGTAGCTGCAAAATCTTTAGAGATTTTACGTAATCCAAATCGTGTAATTCCCGAAAAAGATAGGGAGGATTTTTGTTTAACTAAAAGAGAAGTAGAAGTTCTTAACCACTTAAGTAAAGGTTTGAACTACAATGAAATAGCAGAAAATCTTTTTATTTCACCCTCCACTGTAAGAAAGCATATCGAAAATATTTATAAAAAACTTCAAGTTAGTAATAAATTAACTGCTGTAAAAAAAGCATTAAAGCATAGCATAATTTAAATTCATATGCTTGAATCTCTTTTCATAGGTTGCTTGTTTTTCTCAAAAGAAAAGACAAGATCATAGTGCATAAAACCTCAATTAGAAAATCCTGATTTTATTAAAGCATTCCTTAGCACATATTTTACCAAGATAATTTTTCAACAAATACGACATATGCCTAATTGATGCTAATGCCACTCTGCAATATCTTTACACTATAAAATTAGAGTAATGATAGTTAGTTATTAAACCCAAATTCAGCATTAGAAAAGCACAAATGCTGAATCGCTCAAGTTGGAGTAAGGGATGACAACAATAATCCATTAACCTAAACGGTTA
>CAMZLW010000065.1 GCA_947311785.1 uncultured Ignavibacteriales bacterium
AAAGTGGTGTTTGTTTGCAATATTTTTCTTTTTAACTATCTAAAAATAAGCATCTTACACCTCTTTTCTCCTTTTTTGTTTTAGTTTTTTAAGTATAAAGGTAAATTGTTGAAACAACTTATTGTAACCAACGAAGCAGATTATGAAAATAACTGGACGTTTTTTGCAAGTATCAATAAAAGGGAAGGCGAGTTAGTAAATGGATTTTATTACTTTAAGGTAATTGTAGAAGGGCTTTCAGGTGATGATGCAAATATTTTTAATATTAGAGCAGTTAGTAAAAACAAGGAAGAAATAAGAATAATAAATTTTGCTCCAACTATTCATTTAAATCCTCGGATGGCTGCAATAAGATTAAGATTCAATTCGGGTGAAAATTCTAAAATAAAAATAGAAAACTTTGATGTTGATAGAGCAAAAATATCTTTTTTAACTCCATATAGAGATGGTATTAAGCTTTCATCCTCTGGAAATGGAAACTGGAAATCGAATTTTATAAATCTCTTAAAATTTGAAAAAAATGAAATATGTGCAATCCAATTTGGACCAGGTAAGAAATACTCTAATGATGCAATATTTCAAGTTACAGGTGAAGACGGTAAATTAATCCCAATTCAGTTACCAATTATGACCTTGCTTGAGGATAGGAAACCTGTTATTAATAAAGTTGTAAAAAATGTTGATTGCAGAACAATTATTATTGACGCCTCAAAATCATTTGATGTGAATGATAAAAGTATTAGTGCAAAGTGGCTTCTTCCAGATGGCACAATAAAAGAAAAGATTAATGAACATATTACTTTTGATGATGCTGGGAAGTACTCCATAACTCTTGCTGTTAAAAGTGATTCTCGCTCTGTAAGGTCTGGTACATACAAAAAGTTTAATGTTGTTATTAATCAAACACCAACAGCAAGTGCTGGGGATAACAAAGTTTGTTCACCAGGTGAAAAGGTTTTTTTTAATGGAGGAAAATCATACGACCCAGATGGATTTATTAAAAAATACAATTGGAATTATGGGGACGGCACTACTGGAAAGGGAAAAAAAACAGTTCACAAATATACATCACCTGGATTATATAAGGTTATCCTTGAAGTTATTGATAACTCAAATGGAATTTGCGATGGCAGCCGAGATTCCTTAAATGTAATAGTTAATAATAGACCTATTGCTGTTGCGGGGGGTAATTTAAATGCTTCAATTGATGAAATAATAACATTTGATGCTAGCCAAAGCAGTGACCCAGATGGGAAATTGATATCGTATAACTGGAATTTTGGTGATGGAGGGAGAGAGGATAAGAGTAAAGCATACCATGCTTTTAAATATCCAGGCAAATACAAAGTTAAGTTAATTGTAGTTGATAATTCTACAGTAAAAAATAATTATGCAACAGATGAGTTAATTGTTGTGGTTAATGAGAAGCCAATTGCAAAGGCAGGAGGGGATTGTGAAATTGCTACAAATGAAAAAATGGTTTTTGATGCTAGCAAATCAAGAGATAAAGATGGTGAGATTGTTGAGTATCTATGGAGTTGTAAAGGTGAATTTACTGAAAACAAAAAAGTTTTTAGTCATTATTTCAAGTTACCAGGTAAGTATAAAGTTAAGTTAAAAGTAAAAGATAATTCTGGAACCAAAAGTGATTTTGCAGAAGATGAAATGATTGTTACTGTTAATGCTAAACCCATTGCTATTGCAGGGGACGATGTATATCAAACAAATTCTGTTGTTTTATTTGATGCTTCTAACTCCACAGACCCAGATGGGAAAATAGATAAGTACAGTTGGAGTTTTGGAGATGGTTCTTCAAGTGAGCTAAAAAAGGTTAAGCATTTTTATAAAAATGCTGGCAAGTATAAAGTTATATTACGAGTGCAGGATAATTCAAAAGCCACAAATAATAGTTCAACCACAGAAAAAAATATTATTATAAATGCCAAACCAATTGCAGATGCTGGGGCGGATTTGGTTATAGCACCTGACGAAAATTTTTACTTAACCGCAAAAAACTCTATGGATATTGATGGAAGGATAGATTCAACCGTTTGGAGTTTAGATGATAAAATAATTAGTAGAAGTAGAGATTTTAATTATTCTATAAGTAAACCAGGTTGCTATAATGTTCAATTAAAAGTTACAGATAATTCAGAACACCCTTCTGCAATTGATTATGATAATTTAAAAATAATTGTGAATGAATCTCCAAAAATTATTTGCGATGAATATTATGAAATTTCAGTTGGTAAATCGATTAATTTTGATGCTACAAAATCATTTGATTTTGATGGAAAAATTATTTCGTATAAATGGATTCTTGATGGAAACATAATTAGCCGCAAAGAAAAGTTTAATTGTAAATTTCCAAATGCTGGTATTCAAAAAATATTATTAAAAGTTACTGATAATTCAAAGGTTGCAAATTCTACTTCTGAAAAGACAATTGAAGTCTTTGTAAATAATTCTCCAATAATAAAAACCAATACCTATATTAATTCTTGTAGCAATACGGTAGTTTTTTCAGCACATGGTTCTTACGATAATGATGGAGACATAGTTAGCTACAGCTGGGATTTTGGTGATAGCACAACTGCTCAAGGTATAGAAGCAAGGCATACTTATAGCTTTGCAGGAAGTTACCCAGTTACACTTAAAGCTAATGATGGACGCAATCTAAACAATTCAATTTCTACAAAGCAGATTATTGTAAAAATAAATTCTGTTCCTATTGCCAATGCAGGAGTAGATGAAATTATTTGCACGGGAGATATTATTATACTTGATGCATCAGCTTCTTATGATAAAGATGGTGATTTGTTAAAGTATGAGTGGGATTTTGGTGATAGTACAACTGCCTCTGGAATAACAGTAAATAAGAATTACAATATGCCTGGCCTTTACGAAGTAAAACTAAAAGTAACAGATAATAGTGGTCTTGAATGCAATTATAGTTATGATGCAAAAATATTGCAAGTTGTTGAGTCTCCTGTTGCCTTTGCTGGCGAAGATATAATTGCTTGCAGTGGTGAAGAAGTGTTTTTTAATGCTTTCAGGTCAACTGATTCTGATGGAATTGTAAATAGCTTTGCATGGGATTTTGGTGACGGAACTACAGGAGGGGGAGAGAAAACATCGCATGTATATAAGGAAGTTGGAGTTTACAATGTGCATCTTACAATAACAGGAGAGCAAACAGGAGAGTGCGATAATACTGATACGGATGAATTAGTTGTTGTTATTGAAGAAGCACCTTTAGCAAGATTTGAATCTGTTGACTCAGTTGCTTTGAACACTAGTATAAATTTTAATGCTCTTTCATCTGATGGTAGAGGAAACAATATCACAAATTATAAGTGGAGTTTTGGCGATGGAACTTCTGCAACTGGAACAGAGGCACAGCATAAATATTCACAAGCTGGAACCTACATTGTGGAACTCACTATTGAAACTGATAGTAAAGCAGGATGCAGTACTTCAACAAATAAAAAATCTATTTATGTAAATGATAAACCAATTGCAATTGCCGTGAGTAATAAATCTGCAAATGTAAATGAACTACTATTATTTGATGCCACAAAATCGTACGACCCTAATGGAAAAATTACTAACTACAAATGGGATTTTGGTGATGGCACAACTAAGGAAGGCATCAATGTTTTTCACAGTTTTACAAAACATGGGAAATATACAGTTAGGTTAACTGTTACAGATGAAACAAACCTTGACAATAATTCAGCTACTTTTGAATATACAGTTGAGATAAACTCACCGCCAAGTGGGGAGATTGTAATTTCAGAATATGGATATGTCGGAAAGCCTATATCTATTGAAGGAAATAATATATCTGACCGTGATGGAAATATTAAAAGTATTATATGGTCAATAGGGGAGTTTGTAGATTCTTCATCTCAGAATATCAGTCATGTTTTTACTAGTGCTGGTAAGTATGATATTTTGTGCAGAGTTACAGACGATAAAAATTCCGTAACAGAAATTACTAAAACAATTAAAATTTATTCAATTCCAAAATTATCAGTAATTGCAGAGCAAACTGTATGTATAAATAAAGCTACGACTTTTAAATCTACTTATTCTTCGGATAATTCAGAAGTTAAGTTAAAGACTCAATGGGAGCTACCAAACAGAAAAATTATTTCTGGAAATAAACTAAAGACTACTTTTTCCACAGCAGGTAATAATAAAATAAAAGTATCTTTAATGGATAATAATACAATTCTTGTTGAAAAAGAAGTAGAGTTATATGTTAATCAGAAACCAGTAGCCAAGATAATTAGTAAAGATGTGGCATTTATTGGCGGAGCAAACGATAATATTTTATTTGATGCGTCAGAATCTTACGACCCGGATGGTAATATCTTAACATACCTTTGGGATATGGGGGACGGAAATAAAATGGAAGGAGCTAAGTTCTTTTATTCATATCAAAAATCTGGAAAATATAAAGTATCGCTTACAGTTAGTGATAATAAGGCTTGTAGTTGCAGTGAATCAAAAACAACTAAGATTATTACTGTTAAAAATAGAAAGTAGTTATTATATTTATCTACTTTCTACAAGCATCACTTAATGATTTTATTAATTTAGTTGTATCCTCAATTGTATTATTTAGAAATGATTGTATAACAGCACTTCCCACAATAAAGCCATCAGCAAAGGGGGAGAGTTGCTTTATGTTTTCTGGTTTTGAAATTCCAAAGCCAATTAACATTTTATTTTGCTCAACTATTTCATAAGTTGATTTAAGATTTTTAATCACCGAATCATCAAATCCACTACGCACGCCAGTAGTACCAGAAACCGATACTGCATAAAGAAATCCAGATGATTTTGCATCAATAGTTTTAATTCTGTTTGGTGAACTAGTTGGTGTTGTTAAAAGTATCTTATCCAACTTATCTGACAAAGGGGAAAAGAAATCATCAAATTCTTCAAGTGGAACATCTGGAATAATTAAACCATCAACACCAGCATTTATAGCATCTTGTTCAAATTGTTCTTTCCCATATTGCATCAGGGTGTTTGCATAGCCCATTAAAATCAATGGAGTATTGGTATTTTGCTTCTTTAATTCTTCTGCAAATTGAAATGTTTGTTTTTGAGTAATTCCATTTTGTAAAGCAATTTGAGATGATTGTTGTATCACTCCACCATCTGCAAGTGGATCGCTAAAAGGCATACCAAGTTCAATAATATCAGCACCAGCATCAATTATTCTATTAGTGTTGTCAACAAAATTTTCAATTGTTGGAAATCCTGAAGTAAGAAATATTGATAAGGCTTTTCTTTTATTTTTATTAATTTCTTCAATTCTATTTTTTATTTTACTCATAATTATTCTCTAATTATTTATTATCGTAATCTCTATTTACGTGCTTTGCCTGATAAATTCGTTATTGTAAGTTTTAAAACTTTAGTTTTATCACTTGCATTTCTAATATATTCTAATCCTTCAGCGAGGAAGTCAATAGAGTATTTTGTAACGAGTCCCGTAAGCCCTAACTCTTTATCCTTACCAAAGGATTCCTCAATACTTCCATCAACTATTACGCTTTCATAAATAGTGCTAAATTTAGCAGGCAATACTTTTGTTTTACCAACAACGCAGAAAGAGACAATTTGATTATTCATAATATTCTCTAACTTTTTACCTTCAAGAGCAGAATGGAAATATATCGAATTATCAATTACACAATAGCTTAGAGGAATTCCATAAGGTTTACCATTTTTTGAAACGGTTGATAAAACACCATACTCACTAGTGTTCAAGATATAGTTAGCTTCATCTTTAGTTATAGATCTATCTTTTCTTCTCATTTGCTTAATTTCCAATTTAAGATTTTCTATAGCTCAATTTCTTTTATTAGAGTGTTTAAATCTTTATCCCCACGTCCGCTAAGGTTTACAACAACGATATCGTTGCTTCTGGTTGTAGGCATTAAGTGTTCTAAGTAAGCAATAGCGTGCGAAGATTCGAGTGCAGGAAGAATTCCCTCAAGTCGTGAAAGCCTGAGAGCAGCATCTAACGCTTCACTATCAGTAACAGATGAATATTGAACACGTTTCAAATCTTTTAAGAGACTATGCTCGGGACCAACGCCTGGATAATCTAATCCAGCAGAGATAGAATGCACCTCGCTAATTTGCCCTTCACTATCTTGTAGCAAATATGTATTCATTCCTTGAAAAACCCCTGGACGACCTAACGTTAATGTTGCACAATGTTTGTCAGTATCAACTCCATATCCAGCAGCTTCAACTCCTATTAGTTTAACTTTTGCATCATTGATAAATGGATAAAAAATTCCAATAGCATTAGAACCCCCGCCAACACACGCTACAATGTAATCTGGATTTTTACTTTCAACTTTATTTATTTGAGCTTTTGTTTCATTTCCAATTATAGTCTGAAAATCCCTTACTATCATTGGATATGGATGGGGACCAACAACAGAGCCAATAATGTAATGAGTATTTTCAACACTTGTAACCCAATCGCGTATTGCTTCGTTTGTTGCATCTTTCAAAGTTTTACTACCTGAAGTAACTGGAATAACTTTTGCACCAAGCATTTTCATTCTAAAGACATTCATGGCCTGACGCTCAACATCAACTTCACCCATATAAACCGTGCATTCTAGTCCAAACTTAGCACAGACCGTTGCTGTTGCTACACCATGTTGCCCTGCACCAGTTTCGGCAATTATTCTTTTTTTGCCAAGACGCTTTGCAAGTAAAATTTGCCCAAGCGTATTATTCATTTTGTGAGCGCCAGTATGGTTTAAGTCCTCACGCTTCAAATATATTTTCCCTCTACCGTAATGTTCAGTTAACCTATTGGCAAATGTTAGTGGTGTTTCTCTTCCATTATAATTCTTTTGTAAATCGTTGAGCTCCTCAATAAATGAGGCATCGGATTTTGTTGAATTGTAAACATCTTCCAATTCGTGAAGTGCTGCCATTAGAGTCTCTGGAACATACCTACCGCCAAATTCTCCAAACTTTCCCATCTTGTTGGGAATTGAATTTTCATTTTTATAGTTCTGCATATTTATTCTGCTTAATTATATTTATTAATTTTAATAGTTCAATTACTTTTGCTTTGTCCTTAATGCCTGGTTCAGTTTCTACAGATGACGAAACATCAACACCATAAGGATTTATATTGTTGGAAATAATTTCAACATCATTTATTCCAACACCGCCTGCTATTATTACTTTTGTTCTAATCTCTTTTGGAATTAAATCCCAGTTGAATGATTTCCCAGTTCCACCATATTGGTTAGTGTCTTTAACATCTAAAAGGATTCCGCAGCTTTTGTATTTATCCAAAATTGAAAAATTAAATGATTCATCAACTCCAAAGCTTTTTAATACTGGATAATTGATTTTAGAAATATATTCTAAAGATTCAGTTCCATGGAGCTGAACCGCTGTTAACTTTGAAATACTTGCAATTCTATTTACTTCGTCAATTTCTTCGTTTACAAAAACTCCAACTTGATGAACAAAAGGCGGGAGTGCGTTAGAAATATTTTTTGCTTTTTCTGGAGTGATATACCGCTTGCTCTTTGGATAAAAAATAAATCCAATTGCATCAACACCATATTCAACGCATAGTTGAGCATCTTCTAATTTTGTTATGCCACATATTTTTATTTTCATTTTAGTCACTAATTCACAAATTACTTATTACAAAAACCTCTCATCTCTTTTATCGAGTCTCCAATATTTTTGGCTCTCATAAAATATTCGCCAATTAGTACTGCATTAGTTTTTGTTTTTTTTAGAAAGTCAAAATTATCTTTTTCGTTTATTCCAGATTCAGAAACAATAATTACATCGTCCTTTATTTGCTCTGAAATTATTTTAGTGGTATTTAAGTTTGTTGTAAAATTTGTTAAATCCCTATTATTTATTCCAACTATTTTATTCATAGAAAAATCAATTTTCCTTAGATGTTCTTCGCTGTGCAGTTCCAATAAAACTTTCATGCCTAATTCAAATACTGCATTGCTAAGCTCTTTTATTTGGTTTGCAGAAAGGATTTCAGAAATAAGAAGTATTGCATCTGCACCATTAGCTTTGGCTTCAAAGACTTGATACTCATCAATTATAAAGTCCTTTCGCAATAGTGGAACAGATTTATATTTTGAAATTTCATTTAAGTATGAAATATCCCCTTTGAAAAATTGTTGGTCTGTTAAAACAGAAATTGCATCAGCACCATTAGTCATATATACATCAGCAATAGCAAGGTGATTAAAGTCTTCTCTAATTATTCCCTTTGAGGGTGAGGCATTTTTAATTTCTGCAATTATTGAAATTGATTCTGACTTTGCAAGAACTTTCTCAAAGTCTAAACAATCGGATTCAAAATATTCATAATCAGAAAATCGTGAAAGTGTAAAATCACGTTTAAGTAATTTTACTTCATCCTTTTTTACTTCAACAATTTTTGCGAGAATATCAATCATAACTCTTTTCCAAAATCGATTAGTTGTTTCAGTTTTTTTAATGCCTTCCCATTTAGTATTGAATCTTCTGCTGCAATTTGGGATTCACGCAAAGTTCTAAATTTCCCCGAAGTGTAAAGTGCTAAAGCAGCATTTGCAGCTACAACATCAAAATGGATTGAACGGGCATTGCTAGAAAACAAATCAAAAATTATTTGTGCATTGTCATTTGGAGTTCCACCTTCTATCTCCGATAAATCAATAGTGCTATGTCCAAAAGTGCTTGCATCTATTTGCCTTACAGTAATTTCAGAATTGTTCAGCTCAATTATTTCGGTTTTGTGTGTAAGTGTAATTTCATCATATTGGTTATTGGTGCAAACAAAAGCAACCCTTTCCATCTCCAGTATCTTAGCCGCCTCTGCCATTTTTAGTGCGATACTTTTGTTAAATGTTCCAATCATTTGCCGAGTAGTATTTGCTGGATTTGTTAAGGGTCCGAGAACATTAAATATTGTTTTAAATCCAAGCTCTAACCTTACTGGTGCTACATACTTCATTGCTGGATGATAAATTGGAGCAAACAAAAATGCAATTCCTATTTCATCCAATGCTTTCCCCGATTGCTCTGGAGTGAGTTCAATATTAACTCCAAGTTCTGTTAGAACATCGGAACTACCACTTTTACTGGTTATTGAACGGTTTCCGTGCTTGGCAACCTTTACTCCAGCACCAGCAACAACAAACGATACCGCTGTTGAAATATTAAACGAGCCAGAGTTATCTCCACCTGTTCCACAAACATCAATAGTATTTTGTTGCGAAACATTTAGCTTTACTCCATTATTTCGCATCGCATTTGCAAAGCCTGCAATTTCATTTGGTGTTTCGCCCTTTATTCGCAAGGCTGTAAGCAATGCAGAAATTTGTGAATTGTTTACTTTTCCAGTCATTAATAAGTTTGCAACTTCTTCTGCTTCGTTAAATGTTAAGTCGTTTTTATTAAGTAGCTTTTCTAATACTATTTTTATCATTGTTCTAACCAATTTTTAATTATTGTTTCTCCTTCTGGAGTTAGTATTGATTCTGGATGAAATTGAATTCCTTCAATAGGGTAGTGCTTATGCTTTATTCCCATAATTATTTTATCCTCTGTTTGAGATGTTACTTCCAAAATATCTGGTAATGAATTTGCATCAATTATTAAAGAGTGATATCTTCCTGCATCAAAATTATTATTAACATCACTAAAAATTCCCATTCCACTATGTGCAACTTCAGATGATTTTCCGTGCATTAAAACTGGTGCGTTTACAATTTCGGCTCCAAATACTTCGCCAATTGCTTGATGCCCAAGGCACACGCCCAATAGGGGAGTGCGTTTCCCAATAGTTTTAATAACATCAATCGAAATTCCAGAATCTTTTGGAACTCCTGGACCTGGAGAAATAACAATTTTGTCAGGATTCATTTCTGTAATTTCTTCCAAAGTAATTTTATCGTTTCGTTTTACAATAATGTTTTGCGTAAACTTTCCAATTAGTTGAACTAAATTAAATGTAAACGAATCGTAATTATCAATTACTAATATTTTTAGGTTACTTATTTTATTTTCTTGCTTCATCAATTTCCTCTGCATATTCTAAAGCCTTTAGTAGAACCGCAGCTTTATTATTAATCTCTTTTAATTCTAATTCTGGTTTGCTATCCGCAACAATGCCAGCACCAGCTTGCCAATATATTTTATCCTTAATTGCAAAGAGAGTTCTAATTGCAATGCACATATCTAAATTCCCTCTAAAATCAATGTAGCCAACTGCACCAGCATAAATGTTTCGTAAGCTCTTTTCGTACTCATGAATCAATTCCATTGCTCTAATTTTTGGTGCACCAGAAACTGTTCCAGCAGGAAAGGCAGCTTTTAATGCATCAATTGAATCTTTATCATCGTTCAATTTGCCTTCAACTCGCGATACAATGTGCATAACGTGTGAGAAGCGGTGGATGTTCATATATTCCTTTATGTTTATTGAGTTAAAGTTGCAAACGCGCCCTAAATCATTTCGTGCTAAGTCAACAAGCATTATGTGTTCTGCTTTCTCTTTGGGGTCTGCAAGCAATTCCTTTTCAAGCTCCAAATCTCTCTCTTGCGTTGCACCTCTTTTGCGTGTTCCTGCAATAGGTAGTATCGAAACTTTTCTGTCTTGAACTTTTACTAAATCCTCAGGCGAGGTTCCAATAACAGTTATATTTTCTGGCAATTCCATAAAGTACATATATGGCGATGGATTGATAATCCTCAACGCACGGTAAAGGTTCAGCAAATCCCCTTTATAATCAGCACTAAATCGTTTTGAAAGAACTAACTGAAATACATCACCATTATAAATGTTCTGTTTCGCTTTTTCTACAACATCAAAAAACTTGGATGAATCAAATTCATTATCCTTGTTTATGGTAAAATTAAAATTGGATTTATGATTTATTTGTGTTGTTAATTCTGCTTTAACTTTCTCAATATTTTGTGTCGCATTATTATACTCTAATTCTAAATCAGAATTTTTGTTTAAATGAACATTAGAAATAATAAGTAGCTGGTGCTTGTAATGGTCAAACGCAACTATTGTATTAAATACTCCGAGTATTGAATCTGGTGTTTCTGAGTTTTCGTGATTCTCAAATTTTAATTTATCTTCAATAAGTGCAATGTTTTCGTATCCAATGTAGCCTACAATACCACCAGTAAAATCTGGAATATCTTCAATTGTTGGAAACTTGTATGAAGCAATTTCTTCTTTCAAATAATCAAAAATATTTTTATTTAACTCTTCTGTTTTGGTATCAGTAGTAATTGTAAGTTTATTATTTCTGTTGGAAATTATTTTATGTGGGTCTTTACCTATAAAGGAATATCGTGCAAGTCTTCCAATACCTTCAACCGATTCTAGCAGAAAACAAAATTTGTCTTTTTCTCGTAATTTAAGAAAAGCCAATACTGGCGTGAGTAAATCCCCTGTAATCCGTTCAAATACTGGAATTACATTATAGCGTTCTGCTAATTTTACAAAATCTTTTTTATTCATATTCTAAAATTCCTAATGGAAAATTGCTATTCCCAAATATTTATGTCAGAAATCTTTTACATATTTTGAGATTCCCAATAACCCCACAGTATGCGAGGGAATAGCAGTCCAATATATTTATATATAACAAAAAACCCTTCACAGTGATTGAGAAGGGTTTCAAATTCTTTAATTCTATTTCACTGGGTTTTATATATTAATAGCAAACTGCCACCAACCCCAGTTGTTAGTTGCTTTTGTTAAAGTATTTATTTTATTAAAAATTTTCATTATGGTTTTAAAGATATTAAATAAATATATATGATGTCAATCTAATAATTTAACTTAATACTGAAAGTGAATTATTATACATTCACACTATTTTGCATGTGAAAATAAATTAATTTTTATATTTAACACTTGCATATCTAAACATATATCAAAATATTCTAGGTTGAATTTCTTTTTATACTAACAATTGTGAGTTGTTATGAGTAAAGATCAAAATACAAAATTTAAACCTTATATTTCTGCAACCGATTTAATTCCAGAGTTTACTTTAAAAGCCATTATACTTGGTTCGTTATTTGGAATTATTTTTGGAGCTGCAACTGTCTATCTTGGACTTAAAGTTGGGCTTACTGTAAGTGCTTCAATTCCTATTGCAGTATTATCCATTTCGGTAATAAAAAAGTTTGGTAAAGCCACAATTCTTGAAAACAATATGGTGCAAACCATTGGTTCTGCTGGCGAATCTGTTGCGGCTGGGGTTGTGTTTACAATTCCCGCACTTCTATTTTTACCAGGCGGAAGTGAATATTTTCAGTATTTCCAAATTTTTGTTTTAGCACTTGCTGGTGGAATTTTAGGAATCCTTTTTATGATTCCACTACGTCGTTCAATAATTGTTAAAGAACACGGAAAGCTTCCATTCCCAGAAGGGACGGCGTGTGCCGATGTTTTAATAGCTGGCGAAAAGGGTGGTAAACTTGCCCAAAAAGTTTTTTATGGTCTTGGAATTGCTTTTGCTTACAAAACTTTGATGTCATTATTTGGTCTTTGGAAGGATGTGCCACGCTACATATTTAGCAAAACATCTGCACTTCCTAACGGAACAGTAAATGGCGAAATTACTCCAGAGCTTTTGGGCGTTGGTTATATTATTGGACCTAAAATTGCTGGAATTATGGTAGGTGGCGGTGTCCTTTCATGGCTTGTTTTAATTCCATTAATCACTTTACTTGGCGAGCACATGACTTCGGTATTTGCTCCTGCAACAAAGCTAATATCCGAAATGTCTGCTGCAGAAATTTGGAGTAACTACATCCGCTATATTGGTGCTGGTGCTGTTACATTCGGAGGAGTTGTAACTCTCATCCGTTCTTTCCCCACTATTATCAATGCTTTCAAAGATTCATTCAAAGATTTAAAAGAGAGCAAAGAGAATGGGAATATAGAAAAAAGCAGAACTGAAAAAGATATTCCATTAATATATGTTTTGGTTGGAAGTGTAATACTAGTAATTTTGATGGCAATTATTCCTTCAATTCCTACAAATATTCTTTCATCAATTATGATTGTTGTTTTTGGATTTTTCTTCGTAACCGTTTCATCTCGTATTGTAGGGCTAATTGGTTCTTCATCTAATCCTATTTCTGGTATGACTATTGCAACACTAATGGCTACCGCACTTATATTTGTTGCCGTTGGTTGGACTGGAGAGTTGTATCAACCTGTAGTTCTTGTTGTTGGTTCAATAGTTTGCATTGCCTCGGCTAATGCTGGTGCAACTTCGCAAGATTTGAAAACTGGTTACATTGTTGGTGCAACTCCAGTAAAACAACAACTCGGATTACTGATTGGTGTGCTTGCATCGGCAGTTGTAATTGGATACACAATAATTTTGTTAAACGATATTTTAGTAATTGGCTCAGACCAACTACCTGCACCGCAAGCAACCCTTATGGCTACTGTAATTAAAGGTTTACTAAGCCAAAATCTACCTTGGGGCTTAGTGCTTGTAGGAATGGGAATTGCCGCAGTAATGGAATTAAGTGGCGTGCGTTCGCTTCCATTTGCAGTTGGGGCGTATTTGCCTCTTTCGGTTAGCACACCAATTTTTGTTGGTGGATTAGTAAAACTTACTGTTGATAAAATTAAAAAAATTGACGAAAGTGAGTCAGACATTGGCCCTGGTGCGTTACTTAGTTCTGGACTAATTGCTGGCGGTGCTTTAACTGGAATATTAATTGCATCTCTTAAAGGCTGGATCTGGGAAACTAAAAATGGGATTGAAATATCTGTTGCCGATAAATTAAATACAGGGCTTGGCGAAAGCCTTGGGCTTACTGGCGATTTAATTTCTTTATTGATATTCCTTGTAATGGCTGGAGTATTATTTGCATTTGCACTTTCAAAGAATAAGGAAGAAGCTTAAACCAAAATAATGTATTAGAATAACCAAGAGATATAATAAATTCCATTGCTTAATGTGGGTTAAAAATATAGCTACGAATTCACGTGTATGTTACGCAAATCAGAAACTGGCTCAAATGGTCATGGATTAAAAGAAGGTATAAAAAGTGAGTGATGAGGAATACGTAAAACTAATTCCAAAAAGAATTTGTGAAGTTGAAATTAACCATGGAATAACCACGGTTCTTTATATTAAAAAGCCAACATTTATTGAAAAAATATTTTTTAGAAGTTTAATTAATAAACCTCACAAAATAGATTTGGATGAAATTGGTTCCTTTATATGGGGCATAATTAATGCATCTAAAAATATTGAAGAAATTATTAAATTAGCAAAAGAGCATTTTGGAGAAAAAATAGAACCAGCAGAAGATAGAGTTATTCAGTTTATAAAACAAATGCACGCAAACAAACTTATTATGCTTTTCGAAAAGCAAGGAAATGATTAAGATTTTCTTTATCTTTCAAAAAACTTTAGTGCATTTTTCCCAAAGGGATGCTTTCGGTAAGGCACTTTTAACTTAAAACTTTAAAAATGAAACAAAAATTATATAAATATCTAATAATTGTAATATCAATTACAGCATTCTCGCAAGTTAAATCGCAAACTTGTGGATTTGGTTGCCTCGGTTTATCTGGTGTTTATGGCGGATACTCAATTCAGCAATACGAAGCAGATGGGCTAAATAATTATTTAAATTCGCAATTCTCTTTCCAAAAACTTGATTTCAATTTTAGCGAAGGAAAAGGGCTAAGATTTGGAATGAATGTAGTGCGTGCAGATTATGGTAATTTCTTTTTCACTTTTAAAGGATTTTATCAATTTATTATTGAAGAACAAACCCAAATAGTTTCAAGCAGAAATATACGGTCTGTGGATGCTAAACTTGAAATGAATAATTGGGGAGTTGCCATTGATTTAGGAATTCCTCTAATAGGTTTCATCGATTGGAAAATAATTGATGGTAGCATAAACTTCTTTACTCCAAAAGTTACTATTAAAAAAAGATTTAATGACATAGTTTTAAGTGAAGATGTTTATTCCCCAACCAAAGTCGGGATGGGGATCTCAGTTGGTTCTGGATTGATTTTTAATATTGTAAAAGATTACATAAGTATTGAAGCAACTGGGAGGTATAACTTTATTGAAATTGAAAATTTATCTAGCGATGTTGATGGCTCACTAATTCCATCTGATGGTAACTCAAAGCTTATTAATAAAGGTGGAATTCAAGCAATTATTCAGCTAAATGTTGGAATTCCACTTTAACAGTTATTAAAAATTGAGTTGGTCATAATCAGTCCAGCAAAGTGCAATAACTTCAATAGTGATGCAACTTTTTACCCCATTGATTGCGATATTGTTGTTATACAACAATTATAAACTTACACACTAAATTTTGCAATCCACAAATCATGTTTATTGCAGAAACTAGTTGCATATAGTACTGAGTGTTTTCCATCTATTTTAAATACCGATGTTGCTTCTTTATCGGTGGGGGAAAATGTTTTTGCACCAAGAACTTGTCCATCTTCAGTAACAAGAGTGTGTCTAACAATATAGTGTCTTTTTGACATACCATGCTTTGTTTTAATTGTTACCTGATTTCCTTTTATTGATATTTGTGGAAGATGTCCACCAGATTTTCCCGCCCATTTACCACTGTTTTCTTCGGTATATACAATCCCTTTGGGAAATGAAGTTTCATCTTTAGCAAATACAGGAATGTTTGCTGCTAAAACTCCAGCAGAAACTACCAATGATGCTTTTAAGAATTCTCTGCGATTATTCATATTTTTTCCTTCTATTATTTTTATTAAAATACTACTTGTCCAATTTACCTTGATTATTTTACAATTACAAAATTTTTATAAAAATTACTATTTTATTCATGACACTATTTTGGGTATATTGTTCACATCAATTAGCTCTATCAAAAAGGAACTATTATGAAATTAACAAAATTAGACAAAGCATGCAGAATTGCAATTACCGACTGTATGAATACTAAAAAAAGAGAGAAAGTTTTAGTTGTTACCGACGAACTAACAAACGAAATTGGAAGAGCTTTATATTTAAATGCGTTAGACCTAGGACACGAAGCACTTTTAGTTGAAATAAAATCGTGGGAAACTCACGGACAAGAGCCACCAAAATATGTATCGGAACTTATGAAACAGTTTAACGTTGTTCTACTTCCAACAAAAAAATCTTTAACCCACACAGCCGCACGCCGAGCTGCTTCGGAATTAGGAACACGCGTTGCAACATTTCCTGGAATAACAACAGATGTAATGATACGCGGTTTAAGTGCCGATTACAAAAAAATTGCAACTTTAACTCTTAGGATGAAAAAGGTTTTTGATAAAACTAACATAGTAAGAATCACAGCTCCTAACGGAACAGATATTACTCTTAGCATTGCTGGAAGAAAAGCAATTGCAAGTAAAGGTTTGTTCCATAAAAAAGGGGAGGGCGGAAATCTTCCAACTGGCGAAACCTTTGCTGCCCCTGTTGAAGGTAGTGCAAATGGAATTTTTGTAGTTGATGGCTCAATGTCTGGCATTGGAGTTATTGGGAAACAGCATATTAAAATTACTGTTGAAAAAGGATTAGCAACAACAATTACTGGCGGTGCAAAAGCAAAAAAACTAATTAAAATGTTAGATGCAGTTGGCAAAAAAGCTCGTAACATTGCCGAGCTTGGAATTGGTGCAAACGATAAAGCCAAATTAAATGGTAATTTGCTTGAAGATGAAAAAGTGCTTGGAACAGTTCATCTTGCACTTGGCAACAATATTACAATGGGTGGAAAGGTAGATGTGCCAATTCATCTTGATGGAGTTATAACCAAACCAACCGTTTACTTCGATGAAAAAGTTGTAATGAAAAATGGGAAACTACTGGAAGCCTTTGCGTAACCTAAGGTTAAACACATTATGCCGTGCTACAACAGCATAATGTGTTTAATAAAAGTCTTCTATAAGTAAAGTAAATCCAGCCCAATAGTGCCAATTAAACTATTGTAATAATCTTCCGATCTCAAATAATCTAGCTCTTTTTTAGTCTCGCGTAGTTTGTTTTCAATTTTAAGATTTTGTATAACATCGGAATATTTTTCATTACTAATAAATTTATTTAAATTTAATATATGTTTTTCTGTTAAGGAAATATCCTTTTTTTGTTTTGCTTTTAATCTTGCTTTATAGAAATCGGAATTAAGAACAAATTCTTTAGTAAATAAACTTCTCACTTCTTTGCTTTCAATTCCATTTCCCTCATAACTGCCATTAACCATTATGTTTAAAATAGCTTTAATAGGAGGAATTGCTGCATCAATGCTTCCATCGGCAAAATATAAATTAGCTACTTTTTTATGTGCCTCCGAAATATTTTTAATTCCATCAATATAGGCTTCAATTCCTTGAATTTCTGGCTTTAATATTTCATCGCTAAAAACAGCATTAGGGTTTTCAAATACTCTTCCAAAATAGTTTTGAACAAACTTGTGCGTAATTCTGTAACCCAATCTGCTTGCTAATATTGTTTCCCCTTCAAATGTAAAATCCTCAACTTTTTCAAGAAATCCATTTTTAACAAGAACTTCTGGATTACGTTCCTCTACGGATAACCTACTCCAAATTTCAGGAATTAATAAACTAATATCGTGGTCAACTCTTATATTTCCAATAAAACCAGCAGCAGTTGAAAATGCGTTATAATCAGTAAGAACAAACGAGAGTAGGGCATTATTCAAATCTGTTATTGTATAGAGTGCATTAAATGGGGCTTTAGTTAATGCTCCCTCAGAGCCAGCACCAGTTGTAGATGGCGATTTGCCAGTTAAGCTACTTATAAAATCCATAAATAATTCGGGCAACTCTTGATAGTGAATAGGATTGTAAACAGATAAAGGACGTATGCCTGGCTCTGGTGGATTGTTTCTTCTTCCTGGCAAAACTGCATTTACCGGATTTAACACAGGCATATTTATTGGAACTTTTCTAAAAAATCTTGTTCCAATTTCGGCAACATATTTATTTATTGGATTTTTTATATCAGGTCTGGTTTGCAAGTAGCGAATATTTTTAGTTGGCTTTCCATCAACAATACGTGGATGAGCAGAGGAAACAAAATATTTTGGCTCACCTTTTTTGGCAACTTCCTTAATAAGGTTTTGCATTGGAGTTGTGAATTTATCGAAGCCAATTGCATCATCTACCATGTCTTTTGCATCAGCAACTGTTAAAGGTGCAAAGTTCGAAATAAATGTATTTGGGCTAGCTAAATCGCACTCTGCTTGCTTATCGTAGCCTCTGTGAATTGCATCATCTGGTCTTTGAAATAATCTATATTCACAATTATCTACAAATTTAAGACTACTATTATTGTACGATTTATTTAAATATTTCAGCTTATTAGTTGGCAGAACAATGGATGCTGTTATATCATCTTCTACTTGAATTTTTTCGGAGGCAATAAAATCTTGACGTAGTTTAAAGGTTCTCCAAGCTCCCGATTTTTCGAAACCGACTCTTAAATAATTTGCAACAAGTGGTCTGTTTTTGTACTGAAGCTCGTGTCCAAGTTTACCATCAACAGTATCAACGCTAAAATATTCTTTCCATTTATCGCCCCATTTAGGTTGATAAAAACGCTTAATAATTAGCACAAAACCTTTTATGTATTGAGGTATTGATTCTAACCAATTATTATATTCTTCGGTATATTCATCAGGCGAAGGTGTTAGCAATTTTATTGCAGAACCCAACGATCTTCTTCCACTTAATAAACTTCGTTTAGGGTCTTCATCTGTGTATTGTATTTTGTCTATAAATCTATTGCTGTAATCTTTTGTTATAATTTCTTCAACTATCTTAAAATCTTCCTTAAAATTAGCAACAAAAAAAGGTCCCGAAAGAATTGAATCGGAAATTGATTTAGAAATTTCTGACTTACCACCGCCAGAAACAGTAGATGGTTTGTGGCACAAAGTTCCTTCTGCTACTGTGGCTACAAGCCTCCACGATGGAGCATTAGGCTTCTTTTCCATTCTAACTTTATATCCTTCGGGAAGTATATAAACATTTTGAGGCAATAATTTTATCCATTTTTCTTCACCATCTTTAAGCCAAGATACTTTCTGTTTGTTAACGTCTATTTCAACATTTTCTGGAACATATATTATGTTAGAGAACTTTTTATCAATTCCGTAACCCTCTTCTTTTACCTCCATTATTTCGCTATACATTTTTACTACATTAGCAAAAGTATGATTATCCTTTGGAACAAGATTGTCGTTATGAAACAATTCAGTTTGACTATAGGATGGGAATGCAAGAGCTCCGCCAGCATGCTCCTCTTCACAATTTCCAAAAAGATTTGCCGAATATCCAATTTGAGTTTTTATCTCTTTTTTTGAATATCCAAAATAATTATCGGCAATAACGGTTACAATTATTCCTTCGGCAGTTCTAATTGTTAATTTAAAAGCATTTCCACCATTATATAATTCATCCTCGTTTTCCCAAAACATTCCGTCTCTAATTTGACGCTCGGTCGCATCTGCTTTGTGAGGTAACCCAATCTCTTTTTTATTTGCAGTTATTAAATGCGGAGCAAGTATAATGCAGCCAGTATGCCCTGTCCAATGTTCAGTATCTAAGGCAGAATCATTTTCGGGTAAATAAGGATTTCCAGCATTTCCAAAAATTGATTCAACAAAATCCAAATTACTTACCAAATTGCCAGGAGCAAAGAAACGAACTTCCAACGATTTTTCCTTTGCATATCCAACAACTTCTGGCGAAACTTTAGGACGCAACAACAGCGATACAAATAGTTCGGCTTTTCTCTCTTCGTTTGATGTGTAGGGGAGTTGCAATAACTCTTTGGGTGGCTTTAGGGCTAAAGATAAAAGTTGAGCAGCTACATTTTTAGGAACTGCTAATTTATCATTTGGTATTGGTAAACCACCTTCGGCAATGTGAAATACTCCTTTGGTTGTGCGTCTATCGTTTTTAGGATTATGCAAAATGCCTTGCTTTAGTTTATACGATGAAATTATATCGGACGAAAACTTATTGGCACCTGGTGAAACTGATAAAAGACGAGCAATACCATGTTTATCAAGCACTAAAGTAGAGTTTGGTATTTTAATTTTCTTAGAATCAATTGTACCATCAAAGTAATTATCTAAAAATTTCTGAATTCTATAATCTGCTGGAGAGAGATATTTAGACAAAAGCCTTTCATTTTCGAGGTTTGAAGAGATTAAATCCTCTGCCATACTAAGAAATTTGTTCTCTTTATCCGAGCCATAATAGGGAAATCCTTTTGAAGCCAGTTTTAAATTAATATATTGTTTAAGTCTTTTTTTGCTATCTATTTCAGAATTTCCTTCGCTATCAAATCCTAATTTTCTTTTTAGTTCCATATTCTGTTTTCCGTTTTGTTTCTAAGAATTAAATAGTTTATATGCTAAATAAATAAGCTATATGCCAACTATTACTTAATATTATAAATGTGAATGGCAAATTTACATAATTTTATAACAAGCTATATTAAAAATAGGTTAACTTTTGTAGCCTTTGCGAATATCCCAACAAATTGTCTGGAAGGTAATTAAGATTTACACTATTTTGCATAGTTAAATATTATTTAATAATAAAGAACAACATTTGTTTTACGAACTTCAGAAAAAAGATAAAAACTGCAAAGCGAGAGCTGGTAAAATAACCACAGATCACGGAGTTATTGAAACTCCTATTTTTATGCCTGTAGGAACTGTGGGAACTGTGAAAGCTGTTAACCAGCGAACATTAAAGCAAGATATTGACCCACCAATAATTCTTGGAAATACTTATCATTTGTATTTACGTCCAGGTATGGAAGTAATGCAAAAAGCTGGCGGACTTCATAAGTTTATGAATTGGGATAGGGCTTTACTTACTGATAGCGGGGGATTCCAAGTCTTTTCTCTTGCAGAATTGCGAAAGCTAAGGAAAGACGGAGTAGAATTCCGCTCACATCTTGATGGCTCAAAGCATCTATTTACTCCAGCAAAAGTAATTGAAATTGAACGCCAAATTGGTGCCGATATAATTATGCCGTTGGATGAATGCACGCCATACCCTTGTGATTATGAGTATGCAAAAAAATCGAAAGAGCTTACTTCGAACTGGGCTGTTCTAAATAAAGAAGCATTTGAAAATAGTGAACCTTTATACGGGCACAAGCAACATCTGTTTGGCATTGTGCAAGGCAGTGTTTATAAGGATTTACGCGAAGCATCGGCAAAAGACCTTATGAATATTGACTTTGATGGATATTCCATTGGCGGTCTTGCAGTTGGTGAGCCTGCAGAAAGCATGTACGATATTGTAGATTTCACAACAGATATACTTCCAACAGATAAGCCCCGCTATTTAATGGGTGTTGGAAGACCAGAAAATATACTTGAAGCAATTGAGCGTGGTGTTGATATGTTCGATTGCGTTATGCCTACACGCAACGCACGTAATGCTTATTTATTTACATCCAACGGAATTGTAACAATTAAAAATGCAATTTACAAAGATGATTTTTCACCCTTAGATGCTAATTGCGATTGCTACACTTGTCAGAATTATTCAAAAGCATATCTTCGTCATTTATTTCATGCAAAAGAAATTTTGGCTTATGAGTTAGGAACAATACACAATTTACGATTTTACTTAAACTTGGTAAAAGAAGCACGTAAACAGATTTTAAATGATACATTTACAGATTGGAAAAATAAAATTATTAATAAATTATCTAAAAATATAAAGGAGTTAAAATGAATTATTTATTAGCAATGGCACCACAAGGTGGCGAAGCTGGCGGTGGAAGTATGGTTAGCACATTAATTATGTTTGGTGCTATCTTTGCAATTTTCTACTTTATGATTATTCGTCCACAACAGAAAAAACAAAAAGAACGTGAAGCATTACTTGGTGCGTTAAAAAAAGGCGATAAAATTGTAACCAATGGTGGAATGCACGGCTCTATTGCTGGGCTTGACGAAAAAACATGTTTAATCGATTTTGGAAATAACATAAAAATTAAATTTGACCGCTCTGCTATTTCTGTTGTTGATTCTGGAAAGAAAGAAGGGTAAAATGATTTTTATTTTTGTAACTTCATTTTTATAAGAATATTATAATAGAAGATTATGAATAAAAAAGAAGAGCGGATTGAGTATTGGTTAGATATAGCTGAGTATGACCTTGAAACTGCAAGTATGATGCTAAAAACGAAAAGATATTTATATCTTGGGTTTATGTGTCATCAAGTTCTTGAGAAAAGTCTTAAAGCATATTTTTGGTATTCGATGGAATCTGAACCGCCATATACTCATAATCTTCTTATTCTTGCTAAGAAATCTGAATTGTTGGACCTTATAGATGAAGATAAAAGACAATTGTTAAACGAACTGATTCCGCTAAATATTCAGGCACGATATCCAGAAGATAAAATAGCACTTTTGAAATCATTAAATTATAATAAATCTCGTTCTATACTAAAAAGGACAAAGGATTTTTCCAAATGGATAAAAAAATTATTGATAAAGTAAAAAGATATGCTAAGTTAGTAAAAGAAATTACAGACGTTAAATTAGTTGTTTTATATGGCTCTTTTGCAAAAGGTGAAGAAAATGAAAACAGCGATATTGACGTGGCAATAATTACTGATTCACTAAAAGAAGATTTCATAGAGCTAAGTGCAAAACTTGTTGATTTGGTTTATAAAGTTGACGTACGTATTGAACCAACTTTGTTGATTAGACAACATAATAAGAGTGGATTTATTGATTCAGTTATTAAAACTGGTAAAATTATTTATTCTGCATAGAAAAAGATTTAACCGCTCTGCTATTTCTGTTGTTGATTCTGGAAAGAAAGAAGAGACTAAATAACTTAAAAATGAAAACACTTCCACAAAAAACGAACTTCCTTGGAATTGAAAAAGAATTTTCATTATACGAAAATTCAGAAATTGTAATCTACTCTGCACCCCTTGAAAACAGTGTCAGTTATGGTTCTGGAACAAAGAACGGACCAAGGGAAATTATTAAAGCTTCACACTACGTTGAGTTTTACGATGAAGAAACAAACTGTGAACTCTGTTTTGAAAAGGGAATTGCAACACTTCCAATTAAGAGTTTGGATAAACTAAAATCCAAAACTGCAATTAATAAAATTGAAAAAGATGTTACTAATTTAATAGCAGATGAAAAATTTGTTGTTATGCTTGGTGGTGAACATACTGTAACACTTGGCTCAGTATTAGCACATCACAAAAAGTATAACAATTTATCAGTTCTTCAGATTGACGCACACTCCGATTTACGCAATAGTTACGAGGGCAATAAATATTCGCACGCCTCAGTAATGCGTAGGGTTTACGAGGTTAACAAAAATATTGTGCAAGTGGGCATTAGAGCACAGTGCAAAGAGGAAGCCGATTTAATTAAAAGTGAAAATATTAAAACATTTTATATGAGAGATATCAGAAGTGAAAAGTCAAATGTGAAATGGCAAAAAAATGTTGTGGAATCGTTAACAGAAAATGTTTACATCACATTTGATATCGATGGACTTGACCCTTCGATAGTTCCAGCAACAGGAACCCCAGAACCTGGTGGACTTTTTTGGGACGAAACTCTTGATTTAATAAAAATGGTTGGAAAGAAAAAAAACATTGTTGGATTTGATTTGGTTGAACTTGCACCTTCAAAATATTACGAATCCTCTAACTTTATTGCTGCAAAGTTAGTTTATAAAATTTTGAATTATGCTCTTTAGAATTATTCTGCAACATGAGCAACAGACACTATTTTGGATTAGCAACTGTAAAGTTTCACAAGATTCCCCCAAAGTGGCATGCTGTGCAGAAACATCACGGAATGATATCTGTACCTAATAATATGTGTCATGCTGAAGTTGCGGTGCATTGAGTTTACCGAAATGTTTCAGCATCCATTAGTGCAAGTTTATGGCACAAAAAAAGATCATGAAATATTTCAACAAGTTCAGCACATCGTAAATTCAGAATGACTTTTGCGGTTATGCAAAGCCTTCTTATAAATAAGTACACACTCTTTAAATATTGGATGTAACATTTAAAATAGTAAAGGAACAATAAAACCAATAATTACAAATCATTTTCCTAAATAATTGAAAATCTTTTTATATTTGCACACTAAATAATTAGGTGCCACAATGAAAAGACTTCCAATAATATTTGCTTTATTTCTATTTTTAATAACAACAATTTTACCACAAAACAACAAAGTATATTTTGGAAAAATTGAAGGAGATATCGATCTCGGTTTGGCTCCGTATGTTAAAAGAGTTGTTTCTGAAGCAGAGAAAAATAATGCCTCATTAATAATATTTAAAATAAATACTTTTGGCGGAAGGGTTGACGCAGCAACTCAGATTAAGGATGCGATTGTAAATTCTAAAGTAGAAACAATTGCATTTATAGATAAACGTGCAATCTCTGCTGGTTCGTTAATAGCTCTCTCGTGCAATAAAATTGTGATGGTGCCTGGTGCATCAATTGGAGCCACAACGGTTGTTGACCAAGCTGGAAAGAAGCAAGCGGAGAAAGCTCAATCCTACATGCGTTCCGAAATGCGTTCCACTGCCGAGCGAACTGGACGCAGAACCGATATAGCCGAAGGAATGGTTGACGAGCGTGTAGAAATTGAAGGGCTTGTTGATAGCACACAGCTAATTACACTTACTTCAAAAGAAGCAATGGGTTTTGGAATTGCTGATACAGTTCTTGCAACCTTGGACGAAGTTCTGAATTATTCTGGCAATGAAAATGCTGAGATACTTGAACTTGATATTAATTGGGGAGAAAAAACAATTCGATTTATTAACAATCCAGTAATAACATCAATTTTAATGATGGTAATTATGGTTGGTATGTTTATGGAAATCAAAACTCCAGGGTGGGGCTTACCTGGAACTGCATCTTTAATTGCCTTAGCTCTTTTCTTCGGTTCAGGATATATTCTTGAACTCGCATCAATTATGGATATCCTTCTTTTTATTGTGGGTGTGGCTCTATTGGTTCTTGAAATATTTGTAATACCAGGCTTCGGAATTTTTGGAGTTGCTGGAATTATTTTAATGATTGCTGGTCTTTTTATGGGGCTTGTTTCCGATTTTCCACTTGTTGAAACTAACTTACTTTCAATGGCAATTATTCAACTTGCTGGCTCGTTTGTGCTTAGTGGAATTGCAATTTATTTTCTTGCAAAAACTTTGCCCAAAACAGCAATTTGGAATAACTTAATTTTAAGTAAAGGAATTAAAGCAAAATCGGGCTATACTTCAAGTAAGGAATTTACTCATCTTGTTGGATTAAACGGGGAAGCCCTCACAGACTTGCGTCCTGCAGGAACAGCAATGTTTGAAGGAAAACGTTACGATGTAATAACGCAAGGTGATTACATTGTGAAAGATTCAAAAGTAGAAGTGATGGAAGTTGAAGGTTCAAAAATTGTAGTAAAGATTTTGTAGGCGTTATTATTGCCAAACCACATTCAGAAAATTTTGGTTTTATCTGAGAGGATAACTGTAAAAACATACTGTAGTCTATAAACTATTATAATAATTTAAATCCAATTTTTTGGTGCAATAATCACAACAAATTCACCTTTTAATGTGTGTTCATTCAAGGTTTCTAAAATCTCATTTGGTTTGCCACGCCATAATTCTTCAAACTTTTTAGTTAATTCTCGTCCAATTGCAATAATGCGATTAGGCATATATTCGTTCAATTCATTTATCAATTTTTCTATTCTATACATCGATTCGTAAAGTATAATTGTTCTCTCTTCTTCCACTAATATTTTAAGTTGCTTTTGGCGACCTTTTTTTTGTGGCAAGAAGCCCTCAAACACAAATGAGTCTGTCGGTAAGCCAGCAATGCTTAAAGCTAAAATTGCAGCATTTGCTCCTGGAATTCCAACAACATCAATCCCATTTTTCTGTGCAGCATTCACCAAGCGAATTCCAGGGTCAGATATTGCTGGGGTTCCAGCATCAGAAATTAATGCACAAGTATAGCCCAATTTAAGACGTGTAATAACTGCATCAATTTTTTTCTCTTCCATCCGTGCGTTGAAAGATATAAGTTCCTTTTTAATTTCATAGTTTCTTAAAAGATTTCCACTTGTCCGTGTATCTTCGCAAAGTATAAAATCGACTTCTTTCAATGTTTCCAAGGCTCTAAGAGTTATATCTTTAAGATTTCCAATCGGTGTTGCAACAACATAAAGCATTATTTTTTCCATAATAATTTAACACCCAAAATATATAAATTAAATTAAAATTGTTTACGCCTAAACACACCGTAGCTTGGAGGAATTAAACGCCAAATGCAATATTTACAATCTTCTCTTTAAACAGAATTGTCGTAAATAGACTGAGTGCGTAGTAAATATGAAGAAATTTATTGTTAAAATAATTATCTTCGAGCAATTCAAAACAGAGTGAATGGTTAGAACCCCGATTATGCAATAGGATTGGAAAGAACAAGACCCAGATTAAGAATTATCAATGCATAAGACGACCTGCCCCGCCTTAGCTGGAGTTAGGGATGATAACC
>CAMZLW010000066.1 GCA_947311785.1 uncultured Ignavibacteriales bacterium
CGGAGGAAATGGATGGATGGTATTTTCTCCCAAATTCAAAACTTAGAGACTCCTTTCAAGTTTTCTATTGCATAGATGGGGTTTAACACTATATTTAAAAAGTATGAGGGAGTTACTCCATCTGAGTATAGAAAAAAATATTAACCTAAATACGAATTGAAACATCTTTCATAAAGGCATTGCGAGGAATACGGTGTTTCTTGGATGACGAAGCAATCTACAGAAGATTGTGTTTCTCAATGAATTTGGTAATGACAAATATTTAATTCACACAATATCAAATAAAAATTACTATTCATTGAAATTCGTGAATTAGTGGCTCTCATTTCAATATTCAAAAATAGAAAAATCCTCAAAAACCACTTCAAAAAAGCTCAAAAATTTAGTATTTTTATGAATTCATTTAAAAATATTTTGAGTATGCCAATGTATAATTCTATAGTAATGGTTAAGCAAGTTCCAGATACCGCAAACATATCCGGCAAGGTTATGAAAGACGATGGAACAGTTAACCGAGCAAAACTTCCAGCCATTTTTAACCACGAAGATAAAGAAGCCTTAGAAATTGCACTTCAAGTAAAAGAGCAATACGGAGGAACTGTAAGCGTAATAACAATGGGACCACCGCGTGCATCCGATATGTTGAAAGAATGTTTCTACATGGGAGCAGACAAAGCATACCTAATTAGTGATAGAAAATTTGCTGGCTCCGATACACTTGCAACATCGTATGTTTTAAGCGAAGCAATTAAGCACATAGGAAAATTTGATTTCGTTTTTGCTGGACGTCAAGCTATTGATGGAGATACTGCACAAGTAGGACCACAAACAGCAGAAAAATTAAATTTATCGCAAGTAACTTATGTGGAAGAGATTCTAAAAGTTGAAAATAATGTTGCTCGAATTAAACGCAAAATTGATGGCGGTCAAGAAGTAGTTGATGCACAACTACCAATTCTAATTACTGTAATTAAAGGTGCACAAGAGCCACGTCCTTTTTCTGCTAAAAAAATTATGATTTACAAAAGTGCAAAAACACTCCTTGATTTAGAAAAAATTGCAAACGGAAATTCACTTCTAAATTTGGATGAATTAATTCAAGAACACAAGGACAAAAAATTGTATATCGAAACTCTTTCGACTGTTGATTTGTCTGATATTGACACGACACGTATTGGGCTTCATGGCTCGCCTACTAAAGTTCACAAAGTAGAATCTGTTGTTTTATCTGGTGGAGAAGCAACTAAAATAGAACCAACCGAAGAAGGCATGGGTGCTTTAATTGATGAATTGTTGAACGATCACATTTTAGGATAATGAATATGGAAAATGTTACAAAAGAAGTTTGGGTATTTGTTGAGCAACACGATGGTAAAGTTGCAGACGTTTCCCTTGAGTTATTGAGCAAAGGCAGAAAGCTTGCCGATAGATTAAGTGGCGTTCTTAAAGCTGTAGTGCTTGGGTATAATATAAAAAATATTGCCGAAGATACTTTTAAGTATGGTGTTAATTCTGCAATTTTAATTGACCATCCTGCTTTGGAAAAATATAGACCACTTCCATACAGCAGAATGATGAACAAATTGGTTAACGAAAACAAACCACGTATAGTCTTGTTTGGTGCCACTGTTGTTGGTCGTGGTCTCGCACCACGTGTTGCATCCAATACTGTAAGTGGTTTAACAGCCGATTGCACCGAGCTACAAATTGAAGATGTTACATATCTTAAGAAAGAATATAAAAATTTGTTGTTGCAAATACGTCCAGCTTTTGGCGGAAATATTATTGCAACAATTATTACTCCAGATAACCCAGTGCAAATGGCAACAGTTCGCGAAGGCGTAATGGAGATGCACGAAGTAGAAACTCCTAATCCAGTAAGCATTGAAGTCGTTGATTACATTGAGGATTCTACAGACGACCTAATAAAAATTATTGAACAATACCGAGAAGAGAGTAAAGTAAATCTTAAAGGTGCACCAATAATTGTTGCTGGTGGATATGGATTAGGAACTAAAGAAAACTTTAAACTTGTTGAAGCCCTTGCAGATGCTGTGGGTGGCGAGGTTGCTGGAAGTAGAGCCGCTGTTGATGCTGGTTTTGTTGACCACGACAGACAAGTTGGGCAAACTGGTGTTACTGTTCGTCCAAAATTAATTTTCTCTATTGGTATTTCAGGAGCAATACAGCACAGAGCAGGAATGCAAGAATCGAACAAAATTATTGCAATAAACTCAGACCCAGATGCACCAATATTTGATATTGCACACTACGGAATAGTTGGAAAAGCAGAAGATGTAATTCCAAAATTTATTGAATTATTCAAACACAAATTGAAGTAGAGGAAGAAATGCCTAATTTTTTTACAGATAACGAAGATTTAAAATTTCATTTTAATAGATTTGATTTACGTGAAATTCTTGAAATTCAAGAAGACAATTACGAACAAAAAAAAGAATTTGATTACGCTCCTGAAAATTATGAAGATGCAATGATTAACCTAGAAAAAGTTCTTGAGTTAGTAGGAGATATTGCAGGAAACTCAATGGCAGAGCGTGCTGATAGTGTTGATAAAGAAGGACCTCTCTTTGCTGATGGAAAAGTAACATACGCAAAAGGTACAATTGAAAACTTAAAAGATGTTGCAAAAGCTGACTTAAGTGGCATGATTCTTCCGCGTAAATATGGAGGTTTAAATGTTCCTCTTACTATTTACATGGCAACTGCCGAAATTATGGCACGTGCAGATGCAGGGTTTGTTAATATTTTTGGATTGCAAGATATTGCAGACATAATCAAAAAATTTGGAACAGAAGAACAACGTCAAAAATATATTCCCAAATTTTGTACTGGCGAACACACAGGTGCAATGGCTTTAACCGAACCAGATGCTGGTTCTGATTTGCAAGCGTGTAAACTGCGTGCTTATCAAGATGAGAATGGTCAATGGCGATTAAACGGAATGAAACGCTTTATCACCAATGGTAATGGCAATGTTCATCTCGTTCTTTCTAGAACAGAAGCTGGTACTAAGGATGGACGTGGTTTAAGTATGTTAGCTTGTTACAACGATGATACGGTTGTAGTGCGTAGAATTGAAAACAAACTTGGAATTCATGGTTCGCCAACTTGCGAATTGCAGTTTAACGATACTCCAGCTGAGCTAATAGGAAAGCGTCGTTTCGGATTAATTAAATATACAATAGATTTAATGTTCCGTGCAAGAATGGGCATAGCTGCACAGGCATTGGGGATAGCACAAGCTGCTTATGAAGAGGCTTTAAAGTATGCCAAAGCTCGTGAGCAATTTGGGAAAGCAATTTATGAAATTCCTGCAGTAAAAAATATTTTACTAGATATGCGTGTGGATCTAGAAATAAATCGCTCACTCCTTTACGATGTTACAAAATTAGTTGATATTAAAGAGAAGTTAGAATACAAAATTGAAAATCTAAAAATAGATGGTAAACCTTTTAAAGAAGATGCACTTAGGTTAAAGGAAATTACAAAAATTGCAAATCTTCTAACACCAATTTCAAAATACGTTACTACCGAAGCTGCAAATAAAATTGCTTACGATTCGCTGCAAATACACGGTGGCACTGGCTATATGCGCGAATTCCCAATTGAACGTCTTGCCCGTGATGCACGTATTACTAACATTTACGAAGGTACATCGCAACTACAAATTGTTGCTGCAATAGGTGGTGTTATCAACGATGTATTAAAGGATTATTTTGATGAAAAAGCTACTAAAAACTATTCCAGCGGTTTAGATAGACTAAACGGAATGCTTAAAGAAATTCGTGAGATATTTTATGAATCGTTAAAATATGTTATAGACAAAAAAGATAATTCATTTCAAGATGTTGCGGCAAAAGATTTGGTTGAGCTATATAGCTACATCCACATGGGATATCTTGTGCTTGAAGAAGCTGAAGAACTTCCCCGCAAAAAGTTTATTGCAAACCGCTACATTATTTCCTCACTTGCAAATGCAAAGAAAAACGCCGAGTCAATTAAAAGTGAGCTATTTAGCGACTTGCTTCACGCAGATGAAATATTGATTTAGTTTTATTAAATCCACCAGCAGTTGAATATTGTTGGTGGATTTCTCCCTTCTTTGATTTGAAATTATTTCTATGACAAAATCACTAAATGATATTTTAACAGAAAGTTTACGCAAAGATAAAATGCTTGCCTTCTTAAAAGATAATCCAAATCTATTTGAGGAGACTATTAAAGTAGCTCTTGAAAACGACAAACCCCAGTCGTGGCGTGCTACTTGGTTAATTGGACACCTTGTTACTAAGAACGACAAGCGGATACGCCCTCACATCAACTCACTAATCAAAGCCATATCAAGCAAAGGGGATGGGCATCAGCGAGAGCTACTTAAAATATTAATGCGAATGGAACTCAATGAAAAGCAAGAGGGAATTTTATTTGATAAAAGTGTTTTAATCTGGGAGGATATTAGTAAAAGTTCCTCTGTTCGTAGCTTTGCATTTTTGATTCTTACAAACACGGTAAAAAAATATCCAGAATTAATTTCTGAAATAGGCTTCCTAACTCAAAGACGTTACACAGAAACTCTAAGCCCAGGTATTAGGCACACAGTAATTAAAATTATAAAGGAGTTACAAATAGATATTTAAATTTTTTCAAATTTATAATTTTTAGGAATTATAACAATTCCAGTTTCTGTAACTTTAAATCTTTTTTTATCAGTTTCTAAGTCAAAACCAATTTCAGTTCCTTCAGGGATATTGACATTTTTATCAATAATAGCACGTCTAATTCGTGAATGGCGACCAATATTACACCTATCCATAATTATTGAATCGGTAACATACGAGTAACTATTTACACGAACATGAGAACCCAAAATAGAACGCTCAACTAAACCTCCCGAAATAACGGTACCATCTGTTATAAGAGAGTTGTATGCTCTGCCAACTCGTTCACCTTCGTGCGATATTGTTTTGGCTGGAGGAGATTGAATTTGTTGCGAGCGTAATGGCCAATTTAAATCGTACATATTAAATTGAGGATTTACACTTAGTAAGTCCATACTTGCAGCATAGTAACTATCTAATGTTCCTACATCTACCCAATATGGTTTTTCTTTTTTATTTTCATCCTCATATCTAAATGAGAAAACATCATATTTTTCTTTAATCATGTATGGAATTATATGCTTACCAAAATCAGTGTTAGGAATTTTTTTATCTTCCATCTCTCTAATTATTTTTAGTAGCACCTTAACTTTAAAAACATAAACGCCCATGTTTACAAAGGATTCGCCAGGTCTGTCTGGTATTTCTGGTGGATTTTTTGGTTTTTCAACAAAATCTATCACACGATAATTTTTGTCAATTTCAATTACTCCAAATTCAGATGCTAAGTTTTTAGGAACAAACAGCGAGGAGATTGATAAATCTGCATTTTTATCTACATGATATTGCAACATTTTTAAATAATCCATCTTGTAAATATGATCACCCGAAAGAATAAGAACATACTCACTTTTCTCTTCTAATAAATTTGAATTTTGGAAAATTGCATTAGAAGTTCCTGTGTACCAATTGTTGCTCATTTTGAGTTGTGGAGGAACTGAATATATAAATTCGCCAAGTTCTGGATTAAAAATATTCCAAGCTTCATAAATGTGTTGCGATAAAGAATCGGACTTGTATTGCGTTAGAATATAAATTTTTCTGAGTCCTGAGTTCAAACAATTTGACAAAGCAAAATCAATGATGCGATACTTTCCACCAAAAGGGACAGAAGGTTTTGAACGAAATTCAGTTAGTGGCATTAGTCTTTCGCCTTGTCCGCCAGCTAAAATCATTGTAGAAGTATTTCTTAGTAGTGATGATCCTGTGTACGCCATTGTATTCTCTTTTTTATTTCAAAAATATTATAAACACTTTTTAATGCCAAGTTAATAAATTGTTAAATTTGTAAACTTGAAACAATTGATTTTTTTAACGTGATGAATAAAATAATAAAAATATTACTAACAACAATAATTTTAATTGCATTTTTTTTAACTCTATTTTTTCTTTTCACTAGTGATACTAAAAGAAATTTTATCTCAAGGAATTTTTCGGAAATAGTTAAATACACTTTTGAAAATACTTTTGACAAGGCAAATAGAAAAATTGATATTTTGGAATATGAGTTAAAATTGAATGTTTCCTATCAGGCGAAAAGAATAAAAGAAAATGCGAAGATAAAACTTGTTGCAGTCAATAAGGGGCTATCAGAAATTGAGCTTGATTTTTATGATAACTTTAAAATAAATTTTATAAAACTCAATGATGCCGTGGCGAATTACGAATATGATAATAACAAAATAACAATTTTTAGAAATGATTTATCAGTTGATACTTTGGTGGTTGAAATAGATTTTGAAGGAGAACCACAAAATTTGGGTATGGGTTCTTTTGCAATTGAACAAAAAAATGGGAAACATTTTATTTCAACATTAAACGAACCAATATTTGCTTCAACTTGGTTCCCGTGTAATGATACTCCAACGGATAAGGCAACTACAAAAATTTCAATTACAAATGATAGCAATATTGTTTCGTTATCTAACGGAAAATTATCAAATGTAATTACAACAGGGGAGAGGCGAACTTATGTTTGGGAATCGCAATATCCAATTGCAACATATTTAATTTCAATATACTCTGGCGAGTATAAGCATTTTAGAGAAATGTATTATTCTGAAAATGATAGTATGAATATTGACTATTACGTGATGGAAGAAAATATTAAGAGTGCAAAAATTGATTTTGCAAATAATCCAAAGTATTTGAAAGTCCTTTCTAAAATGTTTGGTGAGTATCCTTTTATTAAAGAGAAATATGGAGTTGCAGAAATTCTTTGGCAATTAGGAGCAATGGAAAGCCAGACCATTACTGGGTTTGGTGGCGTTTTTATTTCTGGAATGAATTTTAATGAGTCAATTCTCATTCACGAACTTGCACATAATTGGTGGGGGAATTCAGTTACAATTAAATCATGGAAAGATATTTGGCTGAGTGAAGGCTTTGCAACATATGCCGAAGCTCTTTATTATGAAAAAACTACTGGAGTAAAATCACTTATTTCAACTATGCACTCCTTTAAACAAAATATTAATATTTCAGATAACCACACATTGTATAATCCAGGAATGGATTTGTTCACATCCAATATTTATAATAAGGGTGCGTGGGTTTTGCATATGCTACGTAAGGAGATTGGGGATTCTCTCTTTTTTAGTGGATTAAAAAGCTACTACAATAAATATAAATATGGCAACGTTGATACAGAAGATTTTCAAAATTATTTTGAAACTATATCAAATAAAAATCTTGATAATTTTTTTAGCCAATGGGTATATGATGGGAAAGGAATAATAGAACTTGAAATTAAAACAAATGAAAAATTATTATCTCAAGATTCAGTATTGCTTGAAATAAAAATTGAGCAAACCCAGTCTGGCTATAATAATTATCACTTCCCATTAGACATTGAATTAGACGACTCATCTGGAAATATTTATAAGTATTCAGTTTATATTAAAAGTGATACTACTTTGCATTATATTTTAAAGGATAGAATTAAAAATGCGATTCTTGATAAAGAGAATTGGCTATTAGCAAATTTTGAATAACTCCACTAAATAATGGGAATTAGTAAATATCAGTTAAAATTAAGGGTTCTACCCTTATTGTTGTGGAATTAGTAAATTTGCATTAAAAAAGGTGTGTCGTGTTTTCAG
>CAMZLW010000067.1 GCA_947311785.1 uncultured Ignavibacteriales bacterium
ACTGTCAATAAACAAGTTGGACATTATCAGTTATCGGTTTCAATAGAATAATTCCATTTTGGATTTTCTTTGTGCTGAACAAGGTTTAATAATTTTAAAGACTTATCAGAAATTTTTATACCTTTAATGTATTCTTTTCTATCTAATTTTGCTTGAATTGTTAAACCTTTTTTAGTTTAGTAGGGAGTGTAAAAAGTTTGTAAAGATGCCCTTTCTTTGGTTAGTCTTTTAGTGGTTAAGAAATAATTATTAATTCAATTTAGAAGATAAATTCAGAAGTTTCATTTTCGCTAATTTGAATCCAGGCTTTTGCAAAAGTGATTTATTGTACATCTCTATTCCCTTTTGCCATTCCCCCCTTTTTTCGAATGCCCTTCCTAAATTATAGAACGTGTAGAATATTCCTTCAAATTTTTCTTGTAAAACTGCCTCTTCCAACCAAATAATTGCCTCGTCTGTTTTATTTAATTGCAACATATAGTAGCCAATATCGCTATAAGCCATTCCATAATTAATATCTAGCTCCAAAGCTTTATTACATTGCTTTATTGCCTCTTCAAAGTATTCTTCTCTACTGAAAGTCCAACCTAAATTTACATATGCTTCAGCTGTAGGATGTATTTCAATTGAAGTTAAATAGTTTTGCCTAGCTAATTTAATATTTCCCTCCATTTGAGAATCGAATGCACGCTGAAAATATCTACTTGCTATTTTTATACTTTGATTTTCTAACATGGTTACATTTACGCAATTTGTGAATATTCTACAGACATTTTCGAAAATTTCGCATACAAATCGTTATCAGTGCTTCTCTCTCTTGCAAAGTTGTTCACTACAGAATATCGCGAAACTGAATTGACATTAGCACTTCTCATATACTCTCTACGCGTCCTTCCTCTTGAAGAATTACTTACAACTCTAATTTTCTTTTCTTCAATTAGTGCTCTTTCTACCCTATGCACACTCTTTATTTCTTTATTAACAACAGGCTTTCTTTCTCTATTATTTACTACACTCTCCTTATGAGCCGAAATACTCTTAATACCACTAGCTGGTTTTACAGAGCTCCGTTTATAATTATTCTTTTGCTTTTCATACTCTCTATTTTTTGATACTCTTACTTTAGAATTTTCTTTTGCAAATAGTTTAGAATATGTAAAAGAAAAAATTAGGACAATGCCCAGCAACGAAAACACAAAAAGCAATGAGCTATAAATAATTGATACTAATTCCATTTTTTACCACATATTTAGTTTAATATTTTACACTATAACTGCAATAACTATACCACTGTAAATATTTTATTTTTGTTCGATAATATGAGTGTTCTGAAAAACTGGTGTGTCATTTTGAGAATTTTTCTCAATTTGCTGTTTGGAACTTATTCGGATTTGAAATGTATTTTTATTTGTGATTTCAATCACTTATTTACACACAAAAACGAATAATCTTTTTATTAAAGATATTTTTCTTATTATTGTACAATTCTAATCTTGGAGTAATATGAAACTTACAATGCTTGACCGAAGCACCTATTTTAAGGGTTTGCTTCTATTAATCAAAGCCGATAACCTTGTTACAGAGGGCGAATATAAACTAATGACAAAAATTGGGCAAACACTTGGGTTTGAAAAATCGTTTATTGAAAGAGCTATTAATGATTTAATTGAAAATGAATTTATAACAAACGACGTTCCAGTATTCTCGCAAAAGTCTATTGCTGAAAGTTTTATTCTTGATGGACTGAAAGTTGCATTTTCTGATAATGAATTTTCGGCTGAGGAATTAGAACATCTAACAAATATTGCCACTAAAAATGGAATTGACCGTGAATGGCTAATGCTACTAATTTCAAAGTACCTAAAACATTCTGATACTCTTAATACAAACGAGTTTTTATTTGTAAACAAATACTTAAAAGATGAACAAGAAGAAACAGTGGATATCAAAGCTTAATCTTCAACCTCACCCAGAGGGCGGATTTTACAGTGAAGTATATCGTTCGAACGAAAGTATTTTAACAACCTCTTTAGCAGAAAGTTAGCAATTCTGCGAAGTTATAAAATAATTAGTAAGTTTAAAATAAAAAGGGAAAGCTTTGTTCACTAATTCGGGATATACGAAATACAAAATAACGGTAAATTTACTGGTTAAACGTATTGCGTATATTAAGTAGATTATGCTGCATATGATTATTGACTTTTAGTTAAAAAAGGAACTTAATAAATTTACAAAAACAGTTGTTCTTTGAGATACGGATAATAAATTTTATCTAAATCGATTGATAATAAAGTTTGAGAAAAGACAAATTGAGAGTAAACTTTAGATACATTGACTGACCGGAGTTCTCCGATAGCAAATTAGAGTAATTTGAAAAGTTTGTAATTTGCCGTGCTGTTTGAAACGATTTTATTAAAGACAGTAAATTTATTTTCACTGAGAAAGGAACAGTACGGCAGCATAACTATATTTAATTAAATTATGGAGTCTATTATGAAATTAAAAACAGTTGCTTATTATTTGCTTTTTATATTACTACTTTTTTCTTCAATGGGTTGTAATGAGGATCCTGTTAGCCCAGGGTTTTCTATTGAAGATGAAATTAATTCTAACAGACCTTTCGACCACATAAATATTTTTGATGGAGTTACATATATTTATAGTAATAGTACAGGGAAAAATTTTACTAATGCCTATGCAAAAAACGGATATTTAATTATTGAAATTGACGGTGCTGAAAATACAATATATAACTTATCATTAGCCAAAGAGATTCTTACAAACAAAGGCTTTGTTGGACTATTATATTAAAATATCGCCTAACTAGTGGCTCAAAACGACCGCCTTTACGCTTGGTCTTTTTGGTTTTTAAATGTGTATTTTAGTTTATAGTTTTATAAATGTAGTTCAAGTTTAAAATTTATTGTTTTATAAAAATGGTTTGGGGTTGCGTCTTTAAAATCTTAGCAAGGCGGACGTTTTAGCCACGAGCCGTTACGTAATTTCAGAAGATGGCAAAATGGAAATAAAAAATATTGGTATCGATATAACTAATGGAGAAGTTCCACAAGTTATAATTCCTAAAAACAGATGGTTTGCGGCAGAGTTAATTAACAAAAAAGGTTTCTCGTTAGTTGGATGTACTGTTGCACCTGGATTTGATTTTAACGATTTTCAATTAGCCAAAAGGTCCGAATTGATTAAACTATATCCGCAACACAAAAACTTAATCACAAAATTTACTAGAGAATAATTTTAGTTTACATATCTTCTGCAAACATTTTATATTGCTCCCACTGAGCCATAGCACTATCTAACGAAAATAATGTTCTAATTAAAAATGCTTCGTCGCGTGCACCAAAATTTGCAGGCTCCCATTCCATATTTGAATTAAAAACAGTATTATCTTCATAGTTTATTATTGCCCAAAAGCCTTCACCTTTCTCTCGCTTTTTCATTACGAGTTGAATTTTATCTTTTAGCTGAAATCGCGTAGCTAAATCGAACCAAGTAGCTTTTTCTTCGGTAGTAATTTTCTAATCCTCCTAGTTGCAATATTTGCAAACTGAAACTAAATCCATTTAATATTTTCTTTACACAATTATCGGATATTTTTTCATTATTTTTAGATTAATAAATTATTATTTTTCAAAAATTATCAAAACATTTATGAAGTTCAGAACAGAAATAGAGATTCCAAGTTATACAAATAAAATTGAGCATTCTTCAAAAATATTAACCATAGGTTCCTGCTTTGCTCAGAATATTGCAGAGTATTTTAGCGAAAATAAATTTAATATTTTAGGAAATCCATTTGGAGTTCTTTATAATCCAATATCAATTTATAACACCTTAAAATTTGCAGTTGAAAATAAATGTTTTGAGGAATCCGATTTAATACTGCACCAGAGCGAGTGGCATAGCTTTTATCATCACAGTAACTTTTCTAATCATCAAAAAGAGATTGTACTAAATAAAATAAATGATTCAATTAACTTGACAAATTCATTTCTTAAATCGGCTGATGTTATAGTTCTTACTTACGGTACTTCATACGTTTATGAACATTTGGATAAAAAAATTGTTGTTTCCAATTGTCACAAAATCCCACAAAAAGAATTTTCACACTACAGAATATCCTTTGTTGAAACTGTTGCAGCTATTAGAAACACAATAAGTTTAATTAGAGGAATAAACAAGAAGGCGAAATTTATTTTAACTGTAAGCCCAGTAAGGCATTGGAAAGATGGAGCAAATAATAACCAGTTAAGTAAAGCAAATTTACTACTTGCAATTAACGAAGTTGTAAATTCTGATAAAAACTCACTCTACTTTCCATCCTACGAAATTGTAATGGACGATTTGCGAGACTACCGTTTTTACAACTCCGATTTGGTTCACCCAAACAAAATGGCAACCGATTACATTTGGGAAAAATTCACAACTTCCCTTTGCACAGATAAATGTTTGCAAACAATGAAAGAGGTTTCAAAAATTATTTCAGCAAAAAATCATAGGACAAGAAATAGAGGCTCAGTGGAGCATCAAAAATTTATTGCGTCAATGATAAGCAAAATTGAGATGCTTCAAAAAAAACATCCTTACTTAATGTTGCAAAAAGATTTGGAATATTTTAGACTCCAAACAAAATAGTAGAACATACATCAATATACTTTAGGTACAAATGTTTGGTCTTCAAATGGTGGACGAATATATCCCTTCCCCTTTATTCGCGGTGGTAACTTAATCGGCTTAGGAGACAAATCTTCGTATGGTATTTTACTTAATAAATGATGGATTGTATTTAAGCGTGCACATTTTTTGTTATCGGCTTCAACTACATACCAAGGAGCTTGTTTTATATCGGTATATTTAAACATTTCGTCCTTTGCTTTAGAGTACTCTAGCCATCTGGCTCGCGATTCTAAATCCATTGGACTTAGTTTCCATCTGCGTATTGGATCGTGAATTCGTTTTTGAAATCGTTTTTCTTGCACATCATCACTAACAGAAAACCAATACTTAATCAAAATTATTCCCGACCTAACTAGCATCCGCTCAAACTCTGGACAGGAACGCATAAATTCGTGATACTCTTTTTCGGTACAGAAATTCATAACTTTTTCAACACCTGCTCTGTTGTACCAGCTTCTGTCGAACAATACCATTTCTCCTGCAGCAGGAAGGTGCGGAACATATCTTTGAAAATACCATTGTGTTTTTTCTTTTTCTGTTGGGGTACCAAGAGCAACAACTCTACAAACACGAGGATTAAGCTTATCCTGAATCCGTTTAATGGTTCCACCTTTACCAGCCGCATCGCGTCCTTCAAAAATAACAACAACTTTTAAGCCTTTGTGCTTAATCCATTCTTGCAATTTTACTAATTCAATCTGGAGATTGTTAAGCACAGTTTCATATTTTTTTTTAGATAATTTTTTACTCTTTGAATCTAACTGTTCTATATTTCCCATTTCTTCTCCAATTGTTTTTTGCAAAATAGTAATGAATTATATATTATTCCACTACCATAAAACAATTATCGAAATAGTTTTAAATTTATTTACTTCAAAAAAAAACGATACCCCATTTTTCTTATAGAATAAGTAAATTTAGATATTACATTTATTAATTATAGGAAATGAAATGGCTAAGAATTCATCGTTCGATGTAGTATCTGAAATCGATTTTCAGGAAGTAGATAATGCTGTAAACCAAGCTATAAAAGAGATTCAGCAACGTTACGATTTAAAGGCTTCTAAAACAGAAGTAACATTAAATAAAAACGATAATGTAATTTTGGTTAACACTAGTGATGACTACGCACTTAAGGCCTCTTACGATATTATTCAATCAAAATTTTTGAAAAGAAAGCTATCCCTTAAATCTTTGTTGCCAGATGAGGCTGAACCCGCTTCGGGTGGTAGGTTGCGTCAAAAAATTAATTTGCAAAGTGGTATATCTAAAGATAACGGAAAGAAAATAACAAAGTTAGTTAAAGAGTTAAAAATAAAAGTTAGTGCACAAATTATGGATGAAAAAATTCGTGTTACTGGTGCTAAGCGTGATGACTTGCAAACTGTTATTAATGCAATTAAAGAAGCAGATTTGGATTTCCCTACCCAGTTTACAAATTACAAATAGCGGATTATAATTTTACTGCTTCAGCACTTTATTAGGTGATATTGTGGTGCAATGTTATAATAGTTTATGCCTCATATATAGTGAAGTTAAATATCATTAAAAAAAACTTACCGCCTTACTCTGTGGCACTAATTACAACCTTGCTAAACGAATCAATATCCAATAAGGATTTTGCTATTTCATTTATTTCACTAAGCGATATTGCATTAATGTTGTCAACCGAATCTTGAATTTTTCTAATTTTATTAAAATAGAACATTGATTGCGACATCCTAATCATGCGATTTGTTGTGCTCTCTAAGTGCATAATCAGATTTCCTTTCATATATTCTTTTGATCTGTCAAATTCTTTTTTTGTAATTCCATTTTTTAAAATTTTATTAAATTCATTAAAAACTAATTCCTCAGCTTTCTTTGCTTCTCCTCCAGTTGAAAAGTAAACTCCAAAAGATGAATAGTTTTCGAACGAATTTAAGAAAGTATTTACCTGATATGTTAATCCATTCTTTTCACGTAGCAAATTAAATAGCCGCGAGCTACTACCTTCGCCAATAATATTTGAGAGCAAATTAACTTTTAATCTGTCTTGATTTTTAAATCCAAAAGTTTTTTTGCCAATAACTACGTGGGTTTGCTGAATATCTTTTTTTATAAAAATATTTTCTGCTCCCATTGTTACTACATCTTTTCTATTTCTAATTCTTCCCTTTTTTAATCCAGTAATCTTATTATTAACCAGCTCAACTATTATATCGTGATTAATATTACCAGTAGCAGAAACAATTAAATTATTTGTAGTATAGTGTTTCTCTGTGTAGTTTAAAAAATCTTTTTGCCCAAATGATTTTATGTTTTTTTCTGTACCAATAATTGGGTAGTAAAGAGAATTAGGATTAAAAATATTAGTTTCAAATCTTTCAAATATTAGTTCCTCTGGCGAATCTTCAATATCATAAAATTCATCAATTATAACTCCAGATTCTTTTTTAATATCACTCGCTCTAAAAAGAGGGTTTTGAATCATATCGGATAATACATCAAATACTTTTGGAAGATGTTCACCAACACCCCTACCGTAATAGCACGTATGCTCCTTTGAGGTAAAGGCATTTAAGTAACCACCCAATTTTTCAACATCATCCGATATTTTTTTTGAACTACGCTTGGAAGTACCTTTAAAAAGCATATGTTCAGTAAAATGTGAAATTCCATTATTTTTTTTATTTTCGTTTTTTGAGCCTGTATTAAACCAAAACCCTAACGAAAATGAACTTACGTGCGGTAAATATTCTGTAATAATTCTTATACCATTTGGTAGTGCAGTAAATCTATAATTTTCTTTTATCATTATTGTTTTTTTGCCAAAGCTTTTTCGTAAATAGAAATATATTTTTGGGCAGAAACCTCCCAAGAAAAGGATGTTTCCATTCCATTTTTTTGTAACTGCTTCCATAATTTTTTATTGTGGAAACTATAGACAGCCCGCTCTATTGCATCAGTTAATGCGTACCCATTATAGTCATTAAACGAAAAACCATTACCATCAAGATTCCCCCTAAAAATTCTATCATCCCAATCAAGGACAGTATCTGCAAGCCCTCCAGTGTTTCTTACTATAGGAATTGTGCCATACTTAAGCGAATACATTTGTGTTAATCCACATGGTTCAAATTGCGATGGCATAAGAAACATATCTGAGCCAGCCTCTATTAGATGCGATAGTTCATTACTGTAACCAATATATACACTTATTTTTTCTGGATTATTGTAGGCAATTTCATTTAAACGTTGCTCATACTCTTGTTCGCCAGTACCAAGAATCACAAGCTGAATATCGAGGGATAGTAAATAATCCATTGAACTTAAAATCAAATCAATTCCTTTTTGCGAAGCAAGACGTGAAATAATTCCTATAACTGGAACATCTTTATTATAGGTAAATCCAAATTTCTTGAGCATTTCAATTTTGTTTTTTTCTTTCCCTTTCATAGACTTTAACGAATATTTGTATGGAATATAAGAGTCAATTTCGGGTGCCCACACGGTTTCATCAATTCCATTAAGGATTCCAACAAAATCATTTTTACGATAGTTTAGTACCGATTCCATTCCAAAACCAAACTCTGGAGTTTTAAGTTCCTCGGCATATTTTTCGCTAACTGTTGTAATAACATCGGCAAAAGAGATACCAGCTTTCATAAAATTAATTCTTCCATGGTGTTCAATCTCACCGTCAACATCAAAATGCTTGTAATTTAACTCAGCTTTTTCAAGCGTTTCCTTAGGGAAACTACCTTGGTAGGCAATATTATGAATTGTATAAACCGATGCAATTTTACTGAATGTTTTATCCCAACTATAATTATCCTTTATCAATAAAGGGATTAAGCCAGTTTGCCAATCGTTTAAATGAATAATATCAAACTGCTGCTCCAATCTTTGCATAAGTTCAATAACAGCTTTTGAAAAAAGGATAAACCTTTCATCTTCGTCAAAATCATTTGTATAAAGAGATTGCCTATGAAAATATTGTGGA